>JADGIB010000411.1 GCA_019683665.1 Solirubrobacteraceae bacterium | reverse complement strand
CCTGCCGAACGCCCGCCGCGTCGACGCGCCCGAGGCCCGCCGCCTCGCCCCCGCGCTCGCCCCCGCCGGCCTGCGCGGCGCGCTCATGAGCTGGGACGGGCAGCTCGAGGACGACGCCGCGCTCGTCGTCGCCGTCGCCCGCACCGCCGCCGCCCACGGCGCCCGCATCCTCACCTACGTCCGCGCGCTGCAACTCGACGGCGACGGCGCCGAGGCCCGCGACGAGCTCGCCGCCCCCGGCGACGGCGCGCAGCTGCGCATCCGCGCCCGCCACGTCGTCAACGCGACCGGCGTCTGGGCCGGGACGCTCGCGCCCAGCATCCGCCTGCGCCCCAGCCGCGGCTCCCACCTCCTCGTCCCCGCCGCGCGGCTCGGCCACCCGACCGCGGCCGTCAACGTGCCGCTCGAGGGCTCGCGCTCGCGCTTCGCGTTCGCCGTCCCGCGCCCCGACGGCCTCGTCCTCATCGGCATCACCGACGTGCCCGTCTTCGGCGAGATCCCCGACGAGCCGCAGGTCACGCCCGAGGAGGAGGCCGGGCTGCTGCGCACGATCTCCAGCGCGCTCGAGCGCCCGCTCGCCCCGCGCGACGTCGTCGGCCGCTTCGCCGGGCTGCGCCCCCTCCTCGCCGACGACGCCGACGCGACCGCCGACCTGTCGCGCCGCCACGCGGTCGTCGAGGACCCCGGCACCCGCGTCGTCACCGTCACCGGCGGCAAGCTGACGACGTACCGGCGCATGGCCCAGGACGCGATCGACGCGATCGCCGCCCGCCCCGGCGTCGAGGCGGCCCCGTCGCGGACGGCGCGCCTGCCGCTCGTCGGCGCCCAGCCGGCCGAGCGGCGTCCCGCCCACGTGCCGCCGCGCCTCGGCCGCCGCTACGGCGCGGAGGCCGAGGCCGTCCTCGCGCTCGCCGCGCAGCGCCCCGGCCTCGCCGCCCCGCTCGCCGACGGGATCGCGGTCACCGGCGCCGAGCTCGCGTTCGCCGTGCGCCACGAGCTCGCGCTCACCGTCGCCGACCTCCTCGACCGGCGCACCCGCCTCGGGCTCGTCCTCGAGCGCCGCGAGGCCGCCCGGCCCGCCGCCGAGGCCCTCCTGGCCGGGGAGCGCCAGCCGGCATGAGCGCCGCGACCGACCCGCTCGCCCCGCGCCTGCGCTGGTTCGGCTGGGGCCCGCCCGGCACCCCCGCCGTCGAGCTGCCCGAGGCGGCCGAGCCGCTGCTGGCCCGCCTCGGCGTCCCCGGCGTCCGCACCCCGCCGGTCGCGCTCGAGGACGTCCGCCTGCCGCCGTCGCGCCTGGACCGCGGGCCGCTGGAGGCGATCGTCGGCCCCGACCACGTGCGCGACGACCGCCTCACCCGCGTCGCCCACGCCGCCGGGCGCAGCTACCTCGACCTCCTCGCCCTCCGCGCCGGGGACGCCTCCACCGCGCCCGACGCCGTCGTCTACCCCGCGGACGCCGGCGAGGTCGCCGCCGTGCTCGCCGCCTGCGCGCGCCACGGCGTCGCCGTCGTCCCGTTCGGCGGCGGCACGAGCGTCGTCGGCGGCGTCACCCCGCCCGCCGAGCGCGAGCGCCCGGTCGTCGCGCTCGACCTCGCGCGCCTGGACCGCGTCCTCGCCGTCGACCCGGTCAGCGCCACCGCGACCGCGCAGGCCGGCATCCGCGGCCCGCAGCTCGAGCGCCGCCTGGCCGAGCACGGCCTCACGCTCGGCCACCACCCCCAGTCGTTCGAGTTCAGCACGCTCGGCGGCTGGGTCGCGACCCGCTCCTCCGGCCAGGCCTCGACCGGCTACGGCGCGATCGCCGACGCCGTGGTCGCGCTGCGCTGCGCGACCCCGGCCGGCGAGCTGGCGACCCGCGCCGTCCCCGCCACCGCCGCCGGCCCCGACCTGCGCGAGCTGCTCGTCGGCTCCGAGGGCGCGCTCGGCGTCATCACCGAGGTCACGGTCCGCGTCCGCCCCGCCCCGGCCGAGCGCCGCTACGAGGCGTGGACGTTCCCGTCCTTCGCCGCCGGGATCGAGGCGCTGCGGGCCCTCGAGCAGGCCGGCGCCGCCCCGGACGTGACCCGCCTCTCCGACGAGGCAGAGGTCGCGGTCAACCGCGTCGTCGCCGCCCACGCCGCCGCGGTCGAGGGCGAGGGCGTCGCCGCGATCCTCGGCTGGGAGGGCGACCCCGACCGGGTCGCCGCGCGCCGCGCGGCGTCGGCCCCGCGGCGCCCCCCCCCCCGCGGGCCCGCCCCGCCCCCGGGCGCGGCGCCCCCC
>JADGIB010000410.1 GCA_019683665.1 Solirubrobacteraceae bacterium | reverse complement strand
GCTAGGGGCCGGCGCCGCCGCGCCGTGTCAGGATGCCTGCCATGGAGCTTCGCGGAGACGGCGTGACGCTGCACGCCCACGTCGACGGGCCCGAGGACGGGCCGCTGGTCGTCTTCCTCCACGGCGTGTCGGCGAGCGCCGACACCTACGGGTTTCTGCCCCAGCCGGTCACCGCCGGCCGGCGGATCGTGCGCCTCGACCTGCGCGGGCACGGCGCGTCGGAGCGGGCGCCCGGGACGTACACGGTCGAGCGCCACGCGGCCGACGTCGTCGCCGTGCTCGAGGCGCTCGGGGCCGGGGCGCGGCCGGCCGCGCTCGTCGGCCACTCGCTCGGCGGGGTCGTCGCCTGGACCGTCGCCCAGCGGCGCCCCGACCTCGTCGCCGGCGCGTTCCTCGAGGACCCGCCGCTCTACCTCGGCGAGCCGGCCGAGCACGAGCGCAACGGCGCGGTGCCGATCTTCCAGGCGATGCTGGAGCGGGCCGCGCGCTGGCACGAGCAGGGGCTGTCGCCCGAGGCGGCCGCGGAGGAGATCGCGGCGCCGCCGCTCGGCCCGACGCTGGCGCCCGACGCCCCGCTGGCGCGGGCGCGGGCGCTGCTGTCGATGGACCCCGGCGTGCTCGAGGGCGCGATCGACGGCTCGACGCTGGCCGGCACCGACACGACCGGCCCGGTGACCGTCCCGGTCATGCTGCTCGCGGCCGACGACGCGCACGGCGCCGCGTTCGCCGCCCGCCACGAGGCGCGGCTGCGCGCCTCCCATCCGGACGTCGAGATCGTCCGGGTCGCCGACGTCGGGCACGGCATCCACGACGACGCCGTCGCCCGGGCGCGCTGGGTGCAGGAGCTGACGCGGTTCCTGGAGCGGGTGGCCTGAGCGACCCGGTCGACGAGCTCGTCGCGTGGTATCGCCGCGCGGCCCGCGACCTGCCCTGGCGGCGCACCCGCGACCCGTACGCGATCCTCGTCTCGGAGGTCATGCTCCAGCAGACGCAGGTGGCGCGGGTCGTGCCGCGCTACGAGGCGTGGATGGCGCGCTGGCCGACGGTCGAGGCGCTGGCGGCGGCGCCGCTGAGCGAGGTGCTGGCCGAGTGGATCGGGCTCGGCTACAACCGCCGCGCGCGGGCGCTGTGGGAGGCGGCCCGCGTCGTGGCCGAGCGCGGCTGGCCGGAGGACCTGCGCGAGCTGCCGGGCGTCGGGCCGTACACGGCGGCGGCGGTCGGCTCGTTCGCGTTCGGCCGCCGCGAGCTGGCGATCGACACGAACGCCCGCCGGGTGTACGCGCGCTGGGGGACGACCCCGGACCCGTCGCGGGCGACGCCGGAGCTCAACCAGGCGGCCATGGAGCTGGGGGCGACGATCTGCCGGGCGCGGTCGGCCGACTGCGACCGCTGCCCGATCTCGGCCTGCGCCTCGCGCGGGCGGCCGATGACGGCCCCGGGCCGGTCGCGCGGCGACGGCGACGGCGACGACGGCGGCGGCGGCCGCGGGCGGCGGCGCGAGCGCTTCGAGGACACCGACCGCTACGCCCGCGGCCGGGTGCTCGCCGCGCTCGCCGGCCGCGAGCCGTGGCCGCAGGCGCTCGGGCCCGAGCGGATCGAGCGGGCGATCGACGGGCTCGTGCGCGACGGGCTCGCCGTGCGTGAGATGGGTCGCGTTCGGCTCGCGGAGGGCCCCGCGGCGGCCCCGCGCTTATGTTGAGTTCAGGTTAAGCGGATACCCCGTGAAACACGCATGGTGTTCCATGGCCTCAGCGCCGTGGACGTGTCGTCGTGCGCCGCGCTGGCGGCCGTGCAGGGGTTGACGGTCGCGCTCCCGCGTGGGGGCGAGGCCCCCGTGCGCCTGCGCTGGCTGTGGCTCGCGCCGCCCGTCCTGTTCTGCGCCTCCGTCTGGCTCCTCGCCGCCCGCCCCCAGTCGGCCGGGGTCGTCTCGCTGCTCGCGGCCGTCGCCGTGCCGGCGCTCGCGCTCCTGGCCGCCGTCCGCCTCGCCCACGGCAGCCGCCCCGCCTGGGCGCTCGTCGTCCCCGTCCTGCTCGTCGCCAGCCTCGCCGGGCCGGAGCGCCTCAGCGGCCAGCTCGGGATCACGCTCCTGTGCGCGCTCAGCGCCGTCGCGCTCGGCGCGCTGCTCGTCCGCCTCGCCGGCGTGCGCGGCGTCGTCCTCGGGCTCGTCGCGCTGGCCATGGCCGACGTCGCGCTCGTCGCCGACGGCGCCGTGGGCGCCCCCCCCCGCCCGCCGGCCCCCCCCGCGGGGGGCCCCCCGCCCCCCCCGACC
>JADGIB010000409.1 GCA_019683665.1 Solirubrobacteraceae bacterium | reverse complement strand
CTCACGAGAAGCCCCGCTCCGGCGGGGCTTTCGCGTCCCCGGGCGGCGGCCGCGGCGCAGGCGCCCGTGACGAGTCAGGAACGTCCCGTCTGATAAACGTCCGTTGACCACAAAACCGGTCCGGTCGTTCGCTAGGGTCTCGCACGCCCACACGCGAGGGACGAGGAGGAACGAGGGAGATGAGGACGTTGCACGTCGAGCCGGGACAGCCCGAGGCGGTCGCGGCCGTGCACGCCGAGCTTGATCGGATGCTGGCGGAGGGACGCAGCGTCGTGGTGACGCTCGCCGAGGCCGGCGAGTGGATGACGGCCGCCGAGGCGGCCCAGCGGCTCGGCTGCACCCGCCAGGACCTGGAGTGGCTCATCCGGGTCGGGGAGGTCGAGGCGCGGCTGCTCGGCGACCCGCGCTGCTGGCAGGTCTCGGTCTCGTCGGTCGTCGACCTCGAGGCGCGCCGCGAGAGCGCGCACCGGCGCGTCCTCGCCTTCGAGGAGGTCGCCACCCAGCTGCGGGCCTCCTAGCGCGATCCCACGCACCCGGTGGGCCGCCAGCGGATATCGTCCGGCCGCAGCCGGCGTCGCATGCGTCTGCAACGGAGCGCCGGCGGGACGATCGTGACCTCCTCGACCGCTCGCACCGACCACGCCGCTGCGGCCGCCGCGCCGCCCGGCCGCGCCCTCGCGAAGGCCCTCTCGCACCCGCTGCGCTGGCAGATCCTCGCGCTGCTGGCCGAGACGACGACGACCCCGGTCGCGATCGCCCGCGAGCTCGGTGTCCGCATCGAGAACGTCAGCTACCACGTGCGCGTCCTCTCCGACCTGGGGCTCATCGAGCTCGTCCGCACGACCCCGGTCCGCGGCGCCCTCGAGCACCACTACCGCGCCTGCCCGCACGTCACCGCCGCCGACACCGCCCCCGACGCGCGTCCCCTCCACGTGCGGCGCGACCTCAACCAGGGCCTCGTCCGCGACGTCGTCGCCGGCCTCGTGCGCGCGTTCGCCGGCGACGCCGCCCAGAGCCGCTGCGACGGGCACCTGTCGCGCACCCCGATCGTCGTCGACGAGGAGGGCTGGCGCGAGATCGAGCGGCGCCTCGAGGAGCTGCGCCGGCGCGTGCGCGAGATCGAGGACGAGAGCCGCGCCCGCCGGGCCCGCGGCGGCCCGGCGGTCGCGGGGGAGGTCGTCCTCCTGCACTACCCGAGCGCCCCGGCCCGCTGACCCGCCCGCGCACCGGCGGGGTCCCGTACGCTCGGCGCTGTCGTGGTCGCCCGGACCCAGTACGCCCGCAACGGCGACGTGAGCATCGCCTACCAGGTCGTGGGCGACGGCCCCGTCGACCTGCTGCTCGACTTCGGGTTCATCACCCACGTCGAGCTCCTGTGGGAGGAGCCGGGGCTGGCGCGGTTCCTGGCGCGGCTGGCGCGCTTCACCCGGCTCATCCTCGACGACCGCCGCGGCACCGGGCTGTCGGACCGCTGCCGACCGCCGACCTCGACGCCCAGGTCGGCGACGTCCACGCCGTGCTCGACGCGGCCGGCAGCGAGCGGGCCGCGCTGCTGGGCTACACGAACGGCGGCCCGGTCTGCATCGCCTACGCGGCCGCGCACCCCGAGCGGGTCTCGCACCTGGTCCTCTACGCGACGTTCGCGACGAACCAGCGCAGCGACGACGTGCCGTGGACGCTCAGCGTGGAGGAGCGCGTCGCCCTGTTCGACGAGCAGATCGCCCACTGGGGCGAGGGGCGGCTCGTCGACCGGGTCGCGCCGAACGCCGCCGACGACCCGCGCCTGCGGTCCTGGTTCGCCCGGCTCGAGCGCCAGAGCGCGAGCCCCGGCACCGTCCGCGCCGCGGTCGCGGCGACCGCGACCGACGTGCGCCGCCTCCTGGCCCGCGTCCGCGCCCCGACGCTCGTCCTGCACCGCACCGACGACCGGCTCATGGACGTCCGCCACGCCCGCTACCTCGCCGCCCGCATCCCCGGCGCGCGGCTCGTCGAGCTGCCCGGCGCCGACAACCTCCCGAGCGTCGGCGACGCGCTGCGCCTCATCAGCGAGACCGTCGAGTTCCTCACCGGCCGCCCCGCCGCCGGGATCGGCCAGCGGGCGCTGCGCACCGTCCTGTTCACCGACATCTGCGACGCGACCGCGCAGGCGGCGCGGATGGGCGACGACCGCTGGCGCGACCTCCTCGCCGCCCACGACGCCGCGATCGACCGGGCCCTGGAGCGCTACGCCGGCTGGCGCGTGAAGGGCACCGGCGACGGGGTCCTGGCGACGTTCGCCGGGCTGCCGTCGGACGCGATCCGCTGCAC
>JADGIB010000408.1 GCA_019683665.1 Solirubrobacteraceae bacterium | reverse complement strand
CCTAGCGCCGCCGCTTCGTCACGGAACCGTCACGGATCCGTGCCGGGATCGCGCCGTCGCGCCGGTCCGGCGGGCGGCGCGTGCGATATCCCGGCCGATGCCCGTCGCGCGCCCGCTCCTGCTCCTCGCCGCCGCGCTCGCCCTGGCGGCGCCCGCGGCCGCGCACGGCGCCGAGCGGGCGCGGCTGGCCTGGACGGTCGCCGGGGCCGACGTCGACCTGCACGTGTTCGACGAGCGCGGCCACCGCGCCTGGTACGGCGACCCGGACGGGATCCCCGACGCCGCCCTCTCGCGCGACGTCACGCGCGGCCCCGGAGAGGAGCGGCTCACCGACGCGCGCACGCCGTCGCGGCGGCGCTTCGCCTACGGCGTCTGCTACTACGCCATGCACGGGCCGGGGACGCCGCCGCCCGTGCCGGTCACGCTCGAGCTGACCGACCCCGGCGGCGCGCGGCGGACGGTCGGCGCGACGCTCGCCGCGCCCGGCGCGCACGCCCTGCTCGACGCCGGCGGCGCGGCGCCCGATGCGGCGGCGGCGCTCGCGGCGGGCGACTGGTGCGACGACCCCGGCAGGGACCCGGCGCCGCCGCGCGCCGTGCGCGCCCCGGCGATCGCCGGCCTGGCCGTCGCCGGCGGGACGCTGCGCTGCGACCCGGGGCGCTGGTCCGGCGCGCCGCGCACGTTCGGCGTGGCCTGGCGGCGCGACGACGGCGCCGATCTCGGCGAGCGCCGCACGTACGCGCCGCAGGAGGCCGACGCCGGGCACGCGGTCCGCTGCCTCGTCACCGCGACCTCCCCGGGCGGGAGCGCGACGGCGGCGAGCGAGCGCGTCGTCGTGCGGACGGCCGACGCGCTCGCCCGGCGCTTCCGGCCGCGGCTGCGCTTCGACTCGACCGAGCGCTGGCGGCCGGTCGCGGCGACCGCGCTGCTGGCCGAGCGCGTCGGCGGCCGCCCGGCCCACGCGGTCTGCCGGCCGGTCCGGCCGCTGCGCGAGCGCCCCGACCGCTGCGCGCCCGGCACGTCGGCGCCGGTCCACGGCCCCGCCTCGCTCGCCGCCGCCGACGACCCCGACGCGATCCTCGACCTCAACGCCGACGGCGTCACGACCCCGCCCGGCGAGGCGCGGTCGCCCGACCCGGCCTGCGCCGGCCCGCTGCGCGACTGCGACGCCGGCCCGTCGGCGGCGATCCACCACCGCCTGGCCCGCGCGGGGGCCTACGCGGTCCTCGACTACTGGCTGCTGTACCGCTACAGCGACGCGCCCTACTCGGTTCGCGGGCTGCCCGGCCCCGGCCGCCTGCTCGACACCGACCACGAGGGCGACTGGGAGGGGGTCGCGGTCGCGGTGAGCGCCGACGACCCCGACCCGCGCACGTTCGACTGGGCCGCCTACGCCGCCCACGCCGGGCCGCCGCGGCGCTACCTGCGCGCGACGCTGTCCTGCGACGGCGACCCGCGGCCCGGGTCGTGCGCCGCGCCGGGGGCCGCGCGCCCGCACGTGTACGTCGCCGCCGGCACCCACGCGTCCTACCCGGCGCCCTGCCACGACCGCGGCGTCGCCGCCCTCGGGCTGCCGGGCCCGGCGGGACGGGCCCTCGGGCGCTGGGTGCTCGGCTGCCGCCAGCGCGGCGTCGACGGCCCCGTGCCCGCGGGGGTGCTCCCGGAGGGCGGCCACGACGGCGCCCGGCCCTGGGGCGCCGACGACGACCCGGCGGCGCTGCGGCCGCTGGCGCCCGGCGACGGCGTCGCCGACTGGGCCGGGCGCTGGGGGCTGCCCGGCGCGACCCGCAGCCCCGCCCGCCAGTGGGACGCGCGCGTGCGGCCGGTCGCGGCGGCGGCGCGCGCCCGGGCCTCCGGGGCCTCCGGGGCCGCCGGCGCCGGGACCGCGCGGCCCGCGCAGGCCGCCGCGGCGGCCGAGAGCGACCCGGCGGCCGGGGGCGGGGACGCGACATCGTGCGCCGACTGGCTCGGGGAGCACGTCGCGGTCGCCGTCTGCGACGAGGGCGCGCTCCGGGCCGCCTTCGCGGCCGGGACGCTCGGCCGGGCCGGGGACGTGACGATCGACGGCGGGCCGGGGCGGGCGGCGGCGAGCGCGCCCGGGATCGCCCAGCTCGCCGGCGGGCCGCTGGCCGCCGGCGAGGCGGTGACGGTGACCCCGGCCGCCGCCCCCGCGCCCGGGACGCTCCTCGTCGCCCGCGCGGTCGGCGCCGCCGGGGCGATCGAGGTGACGGTGCCGCTCGCCGGCCTCGCCCCGGGGACGCCGGTCGTCGTGCGGGCCGGCGACGGCCCGCGGGCGCCGGTCGCGGTGCGCGCGGCGGACGG
>JADGIB010000407.1 GCA_019683665.1 Solirubrobacteraceae bacterium | reverse complement strand
TGGGGTTGTTTTGGTTTGCAGGGGGGATTGGTTGGCTGGATCCCAAAACGGCGGCTGCGTCAGCCCTTGATGCCGCCCGCGAACCCGGCGACGATCCGCCGCTGGGCGAGCAGGTAGAAGACGATCGCCGGCAGGATCGCGATCCCGACCGCCGCGAACACGAGCTGCCACTGCCCGAGCGACACCTCCGCGAACGAGTAGAGCGCGACCGGCAGCGTCGCGTCCTGCGTCCCCGACAGGAACACGAGCGACACGAACAGGTCGTTCCACACGAACAGGCCGGTGAGGATCGCCACCGTCCACGTCACCGGGCGCACGAGCGGGAACACGACCCGCCAGTACAGGCGCATCGGGCTCGCCCCGTCGACCTCCGCGGCCTCCTCGTACTCGCGCGGCACGCCACGCATGAAGCCGGCGTAGAGGAAGACCGTCAGCGGCATCATGAACCCCGTGTAGACGAGGATCACGCCGACGCGCGTCCCGGTCAGGCCGAGGTCGTGCAGCGCGCTGAACAGCGGCAGGATCGCGGCCTGGTGCGGGAGGATGATCCCGATGACGAACAGGTAGTACAGGGCCGTGTTCAGACGGGTGCGGTGGCGGGCGATCGCGTACGCGCACAGCGACCCGAAGACGATGAGCAGGACCACGGTCACCGCCGTGATCACCGCGCTGTTGACCATCGCGTCGAGCATCGGCACCGGCTGGCTCTCCGCCGCCTGCCGGTAGTTGTCGAACTGGAGGTCGTCCGGCAGCGACAGCGGCGAGACGAGCGCCTCGTTCGGCCCCTTCAGCGAGATGACCGCCAGCAGGTAGAGCGGGATGCAGAAGACGAGCGCGCCCGCGACGAACGCGATCTCGCGCGCCAGCGACCAGCGCGTGTAGCGGAACAGCGTCATGCGTCGTGCTCCTTGCGGCGCAGCGCCCACAGCTGCAGGAGGGCGAGCGCTCCGATGATGAGCGTCAACAGGATCGACAGCGCCGCGCCGTAGCCGAAGCGGCCGTTGGCGAAGCTCTGCTTCCACACCTGGGTGGCGAGCGTCTCGGTGCCCCCGACCGGTCCGCCGTCGGTGAGCGCCAGGATCTGGTCGAACACGCGCAGCCCGAAGATCAGCGTCAGCGTGCTGGCGATGACGAACGCGGGCCGCAGCATCGGCAGCGTGATCCGCCGCAGGCGCATCCAGGTCGAGGCGCCGTCGACCTCGGAGGCCTCGAGCAGGTCGTCGGGGATCGTCTGCAGACCGGCGAGGTAGATGACCATCGTCAGCCCCGACTGCTGCCAGACGAGGACGAGCAGGACGGCGATCAGCGCCCAGTTCGGGTCGCCGAGCCACGCCCGCTGCCAGCTCTCCAGCCCGATCTCGCCGAGGAGCTGGTTGGCCAGCCCCTGCGGGTCGAGGATGTACTTCCACAGGTAGGAGACCGCCAGCGGGCTGAGGATCACCGGCAGGAAGAACACCGCGCGCAGGAGGTTGCGGGTCTTCAGGGTCCGGTTCAGGCCGAGCGCGAGCCCGAGGCCGACGAGATTCGTGATGACGACGAGCGCGAAGCCGAGCACGAGCGTGTGCCAGAGCGCGCCGCGCGTCGTCGGGTCCTTGAAGATCTCGCGGAAGTTGTCGAGGCCGATCCAGCGGAAGTCACCGAGGCCGCGCCAGTCGGTGAACGCGTAGAGCCCGCCGGCGACGACCGGCACGAGCGTGAACGCGATGAGCGCGAACACGCCGGGCAGCGCCAGCGCGCGGAAGATCGGGTGCAGGCGCGTCGTCACGTCCGCGCCCCCCTCGCCGCCCGCACCTGCTCCACCTCCTGCGCGGCCGCCGTCCGCAGCGCGACGACGTCCGCGCTGACGCCGACGAACCGGTAGCCGAGCTCGACGCAGCGCACCGCCTGCTCGACGCCGGCGGCGAGGACGCCCGCGACGATCCCGGCCCGCTCGCACGCCGCGGCGATGACGCCGAGCGCGCCCAGAACGCGCGCCGACCCGGCCGCGTCGCGGGGCGCGATGCCGAGCGAGATCGCCAGGTCGATCGGCCCGGCGACGATCCCGGCCAGCCCCGGCGTCGCGGCGATCGCGTCGACGTCGGCCAGCGCCGCGGCCGACTCGACCATGACGAAGCAGCTCGCCCGCGCCTCGAGGGCGGCGAGGTCGGCGCCGAGGTCCGGCCGGCCGGGCCCGAAGCTGCGCACCCCGGCCGGCGGGTAGCGGCAGGCGGCGACCGCCGCCTCGGCCTCCCGTGCGCTCTGCACGAGCGGGACGATCACCGCGTCGGCGCCGGCGTCGAGCACGCGCCCGATCGCCGCCGCGTCGTGGCCGGCGACGCGCACGGCCATCGCG
>JADGIB010000406.1 GCA_019683665.1 Solirubrobacteraceae bacterium | reverse complement strand
ATATGTTTATAAGATAAAGCGCCGAGAGCGTAGCCGTGGCCGCGGCTCCGACCGCGCGGCCGGGCGGGCTGGGGCGCACGGTCCAAGGACCCGGCCGGTCGGACCGGCTCACGTCGCGGGCCGCCGTTCCCCGACCCGGAGGGCGTGGCTGACCGAGCGCGCCTGCTCGGCGGCGGCGACCGGGGACTGCCCGGCCCAGGAGCGGACGCGGCGGGCGGCGCGGCGGTATCGTCGCGCCGCCCATGCGCCCCCGCGCCCTCCTCGCCGCCGTCCTGCTGCTCGGCGCCGCCGCGGCGCCGCCCGCGTCCGCGCAGGCGCCGGCGTTCGCGCCCGGGGCGCTGACCGCGGGCGACCGGCTCTTCCCCGGCGTCGGCAACGGCGGCTACGACGCGACGCACTACGCGATCGCGCTGCGCTACCGGCCGCGGACCCGCGGGGTGCGGGCGACGGCGACGATGACCGCGACCGCCACCCAGGACCTGTCGAGCTTCGGGCTCGACCTCCAGGGCCTGCGCGTCCGCTCGGTCCACGTCGACGGGGCGCCCGCCCGCTTCGCCCGGCGCCGCCCGCCCGGCCGGCGCGAGCGCTCGAAGCTCGTCGTCACCCCGGCCGCCGGCATCCGGGCCGGGAGAGCGTTCACGGTCACCGTCCGCTACGGCGGGCGCGCCCGCCCGGTCGTCGACCCGGACGGCTCGTGGGAGGGGCTCATCCCGACCGACACGGGCGCGGTCGCGCTCGGCGAGCCGATCGGGACGATGGGCTGGGCGCCGGTGAACGCGACCCCGGCCGACAAGGCGACGTTCGCGGTGTCGATCACGGTCCCGCGCGGCCTGTGGGGGATCTCGAACGGGACGCTCGTGCAGCGCCGCACCCGCGGGGGCTGGACGACGCACCGCTGGCGCGAGGACGCGCCGATGGCGCCGTACCTGGCCACCGCGACCGTCGGCCGCTACGACGTGCGCCGCGCCCGCACGCCCGGCGGCATCCCGCTGTTCAACGCCGTCGACGTCGCCGCCGACACGAACCGCATCGCGACGGCCGGCCGGCGGCGGGGCGCGCCGCTGCCGGCGATCACCCCGGCCCGGCTGCGCCGCGTCCACGCCGAGCTGAGCCGCCAGGGCGCGACGCTCGACGTCCTCGCCGCCGCCTTCGGCCCGTACCCGTTCTCGACCGGCGGGGCGATCGTCGTCAACGCGCCGTACGTCGGGTACGCGCTCGAGGTCCAGACGAAGCCGGTCTACGTCGACCGCGACCTCCACGCGCTCACCCACGAGCTCGCCCACCAGTGGTGGGGCGACAGCGTCGGCTTCCGGGAGTGGAGCGACATCTGGCTGGCCGAGGGCTTCGCGGTCTGGTCGGAGTGGCACGTCGCCCACCAGGCCGGCGGCCCGAGCCCGGCGCAGGAGTGGGAGCGCCGCTGGGCGCTGTCCGAGCGCGAGCGCACCCGCGGCGGCACCCGCCTGCGCGAGCTGTGGAAGCCCGCGATCCCGCAGACGGCGCAGGACCTGTTCGGCCTGGCCGTCTACGACCGCGGCGCGATGACCGTCGAGGGGCTGCGCCAGATCGTCGGCGACGACGCGTTCTGGCGGATCCTGCGCACCTGGCAGGCCGAGCGCCGCCACGGGACCGGGACGACCGCCGACTTCGTCGCGCTGGCCGAGCGCGAGAGCGGGCTGGAGCTCGACGCCTACTTCGACGAGTGGCTGCGCCGGGCCGGCAAGCCGCGCCTCACCCCGGCGCAGGTCCGCGCCGCGCAGGCGCCGGTCACGCGCTGAGGCCCGCCCCCGGGCGGTCGCTGCCGAACGCGCGCAGGTCGGCGAGCAGGTCGGCGACCACCCGCGGCCACATGCGGCTGGCGCGGTAGTCGTCGGCCTTGTGGCGCCCGCGGTGGCGCACCCGCTCGAACGTGTCGGGCCGGCGCGTGAGCTGGTACAGCAGCGTCATCAGCTCGTCGGGGCGGCGGATCTCGAGGAAGTCGATCCCGGCCTCCAGGCCGTGCGCGGGGTCGAGCGGCTCGGAGATGACGAGGTGCCCGGCGGCGAGGTGCAGCAGGACGCGGTTCTCGAAGCTCGGGTACGGCTCGACGTGGAGGTTCAGCCCGACGTCGGTGCGCGAGAAGACGTCGAGCAGCTCGTCGCCGTGGAGGCCGTGCGCGTAGTGGAGGACGTCGTACTCGTGCTTGGCGTTGATGAGGAACCGCTCGCGGTGCTCGGTCGAGTAGCCGACGAACAGGACCCGCGGCTTCGGCGCGCTCGGGCGCACCGGCGCGTAGATGCGGTCGTCGACCGGCAGCGGCAGCGACCGCCACACCGGCGCGTGGCGGTCGGCGGTCTCGGCCACGAGCGG
>JADGIB010000057.1 GCA_019683665.1 Solirubrobacteraceae bacterium | reverse complement strand
ACTGCATATGGTCGGCAGCGTCAGTTGTGTATAATAGACCGGCACAACCTCGAGGCCGAGCGCTCGGTGCTCGGCGCGATCCTGCTCTCGGAGCGCTCCCTCTACGCGCTCGTCATCGAGGAGGGGCTCCGCGCCGAGGACTTCTACCGGGAGCGCCACCGCGTCACGTACGCGGCGATGATGCGCCTCTACGCGCGCAACGACCCGATCGACCCGCTGACGGTCACCGAGGAGCTGCGCCAGGCCGGCGAGCTCGAGGCGGCCGGCGGCGCGGAGGCGATCGACGAGCTGACCGCGTCCGTCCCGCTCGTCGGCAACGCCCGCCGCTACGCGCAGATCGTCAAGGAGAACGCGCTCCTGCGGCGGCTGCTGAACACGACCTACGAGATCCAGGCGTCGGTCGCCGAGCACCGCCTGCCCCCGCGCGACCTCGTCGAGCAGGCCGAGAAGGCGATGCTCGAGGTCGCCCACGACGACAAGCAGCAGGACTTCCGCTCGATCGAGGAGATCCTCCACGACGAGCTGGACAAGATGCAGCGCCTGTCGGCCGAGGGCACCGCCCTGACCGGCACCCCCTCCGGCTTCAAGGACCTCGACGAGATCACCGGCGGCTTCCAGCCCGGCAACCTCATCATCCTCGCCGCCCGTCCGTCCATGGGCAAGAGCGCCCTCGTGACGAACATCGCCGAGAACGCGGCGATCGAGTACGGGCGGCCGGTCGCGCTGTTCAGCCTCGAGATGTCGGAGACCGAGCTCGCGCAGCGCTTCGTCGCCTCCCAGGGGCGGATCTTCGGCGACAAGCTGCGCAAGGGCCGGGTGTCCGACAGCGAGTGGCCGAAGATCCTCGAGGCGACGAAGAAGCTCAGCGCGGCGCCGCTCTACATCGACGACTCCTCCGACATCGGCATCCTCGACATCCGCGCGAAGGCGCGCCGCCTGCACCAGCAGGCGCCCGGCGGGCTCGGGCTGATCATCGTCGACTACCTGCAGCTCATGCGCCCCGACCCCGGCATCGACAGCCGCGTCGAGCAGGTCGGCCAGATGTCGCGCGGCCTGAAGATCCTCGCCCGCGAGCTCAACGTGCCGGTCATCGCGCTCTCGCAGCTCAGCCGCGCCGTCGAGCAGCGCCACGACAAGAAGCCGATCCTCTCCGACCTGCGCGAGTCCGGCCAGATCGAGCAGGACGCCGACCTCGTCATGTTCATCTACCGCGACGAGTACTACGAGAAGGAGGAGTCCGAGGCGCAGGGCCTGGCCGAGATCCTCATCGCCAAGCACCGCAACGGCGGCCTCGGCGACGTCACGCTGACCTTCCTGAAGGAGTACCCGAAGTTCCTCAACTACGCCGGGGACCGCTACCAGTGAGCGCCGACCTCACCCCCTGCCCGTACGGGATCTGCGACGGCTCCGGCTTCGTCATCGACGACGCCACGAACACGGCGCGCGACTGCCGCTGCCGGCCGCAGCGGATCGCCGCCGCGCGGGCGCGCAGCCTCGAGGCGCGGATCCCGCGCAAGTACCGCGACGTCGCCTTCGACCGCTTCCCGGTGACCGAGATCGACCCGACCGTCGTCGACGTCGTGCGCCGCTTCTGCCACGACATCGAGGCCAACCTCGACGCCGGCCGCGGCATCTGGCTGGAGGGCGACCCGGGGACCGGCAAGACGACGCTGGCGATGCTCGTCTCGAAGGCCGCGATCGAGGCGCGCCGCACGACCGCGATCTACTCGCTGCCGCGCCTCATGGGCGTCCTGCGCGAGTCGATCGAGTCCGAGGAGGGGCTGCTGGGGCTGCTCGACCGCCTCGCGACCGTCGACCTGCTCCACATCGACGACCTCGGCGCCGAGCACCGCACCGACTGGGTCAACGAGCAGCTCTACTCGATCGTCAACACCCGCTACGAGGACCAGCGCTCGATCGTCCTGACGACGAACGCGACCGCCGACGAGCTCGAGCAGCAGATCGGGGCGCGGACCGTCTCGCGGCTCGTCGAGATGTGCGGCGACCCCCTGGCCCTGTTCGGCGCCGATCGCCGGCGCGAGCTCGACCCTACACTCTGACCCGTGGCTGGCATCGTGATCGTCGGCGTCCAGTGGGGCGACGAGGGGAAGGGGAAGGTCGTCGACCTCCTGGCCGAGCGCGCCGACGCCGTCGTGCGCTTCCAGGGCGGCAACAACGCCGGGCACACGATCATCCGCGACGGGGAGACCTTCAAGTTCCACCTCATCCCCAGCGGGATCCTCTATCCGGGCAAGACCTGCGTGATCGGCAACGGGGTCGTCATCGACCCGAAGGTCCTCACCGAGGAGATCGACGGCCTGCGCGCCCGCGGCGTCGACACGAGCGGCCTGCGCATCTCCGCCAACGCGCACCTGATCATGCCCTACCACCTGCTGCTCGACCACGCCGGCGAGACGCGGCTGGGCAAGCTCCAGATCGGGACGACGCGGCGCGGGATCGGCCCCTGCTACGCCGACAAGGCGGCCCGGCTCGGCATCCGCGTGCAGGACCTCCTCGACGAGAAGATCCTCAAGAAGAAGATCACGGCCGCGCTCGAGCCCAAGCGCCTGTCGCTGCGCCCGTTCGCGAAGGACCCGAGCCTCGACCTGCACACGATGACCGAGGAGTACCTCACCTACGGCCATCGGCTCGAGCAGTACATCGCCGACACGACGAGCCTCGTCTGGGACCTGCTCGACAACCGCCGCACGGTCATCTTCGAGGGCGCGCAGGGCACGCTGCTCGACATCGACCACGGGACGTATCCGTTCGTCACGAGCTCGAACCCGGTGTCGGGCGCGGCGACCGTCGGCGCCGGCGTCGGGCCCAAGGACATCGACGAGGTGTGGGGCGTGGCCAAGGCGTACGTCACCCGCGTCGGCGCCGGCCCGTTCCCGACCGAGCTCGACGACGAGCTCGGCGAGCAGATCCGCCAGCGCGGCGGCGAGTTCGGCACGACGACCGGCCGCGCCCGGCGCACCGGCTGGATCGATCTCGTCGCGCTGCGCTACGCCGCCCGCATCAACACGCTCACCGCGCTGGCGATCACGAAGCTCGACGTCCTCTCCGGCTTCGACCGCCTCCACGTCTGCACGAGCTACCGCGGCGAGGAGGGGGCCGAGTTCCACGCGTTCCCGTACCACCAGTCGGTCCTCCACCACGCCAGGCCGCAGTACGAGGAGCTGCCGGGCTGGAGCGAGGACATCGGCGAGGCGCGGACCGAGTCCGACCTGCCGCAGGCCGCGCGCGACTACCTGCGCTTCGTCTCCGAGTTCGTCGGCGTCCCGATCGTCCTCGCCGGCGTCGGCCCGGGCCGCGAGCAGATCGTGTGGACGCGGGCCGGGGAGCAGTCGCTCGCCGCCCCCGCCGCAGCCTGACGACTCCTCGCCTGCGACCCCGGTACGCTGCCGGGCCGTGCGTGCGCGACGGATTGCGTCGATCGTCTCCGTGGTCCTGGCCGCGATCTGCATCGTGGTCGCGCTCCTGTCGGGCTACACGCGGACCGCGATCCTGAGCTCCGACCAGTTCGCCGACCGCGCCACCGCGGCGCTGCGCGAGCAGCCGGTCCGCGAGCTCGTCGGCCGCCAGATCACGAACCAGATCGTCCGCGCCGACCCGGACCTCGCCGCCGTGCGGCCCGTCATCGAGTCGGCGACGGGCGCGGTCGTCTCGACCCCGGCCTTCCAGAAGCTGTTCCGCAAGGCGGTCCGCGACCTGCACCGGACCGTCTTCACCCGCGACCGCGACACCGCGACGCTGACCGTCCTCGACGTCGGCGTGCTCGTCTCCGGCGCGCTGCAGCGGCTCGACCCGAAGATCGCCGAGGCGATGCCGCGCGACTTCGCCGCGAAGCTGAACGCCGGCGAGACCGCGCTCGAGGCGATGCGCCTGTCCGACGTCGCCGACGACCTCGAGGCGCTCGCCTGGATCTGCGCCGTCCTCGCCGTCGTCCTCATCGCCGCCGCGATCTGGGTCGCGCCGCAGCGCCGCCGCGCGATCGTCCACGCCGGGATCGGCGTCGCCGCCGCCGGCGCGTTCGTCGTCATCGGCTACCAGATCCTGCGCAGCGTCGTCATCGGCCAGTTCTCCTTGCCCGCCGACCAGGCGGCCGCCGGCGCCGTCTGGGACGTGTTCCTCGAGGACCTGCGCACGTGGGCGCTGCTGCTCGTCGGCGTCGGCACGATCACCGCCGCGGCCGCGGCCGCGCTCCTGCGCCCCGTCGACGTCCGCCGCCCACTCCTGCGCGCCTGGGACCTCGTCGCGACCGTGCCGGCCACCCCCTGGAAGCGGGTCCTGCGCGCGTTCGCGTTCATCGCCGCGGGCGTCCTCATCATCCTCGAGCGGCGCTGGATGCTCGACATCGCGCTCATCCTCGCCGGCGTCTTCGTGCTCTACCAGGGCGTCGAGGAGATCCTGCGGATGCTCGTCGAGGGGCGCGAGCGCGAGACGGCGGCCGCCGGCGCGGCGCCCGACACGCGGCGCCGCCGCTACGCGCCGTGGATCGTCGGCGCCGCGGCGTCCGTGCTCATCGTCGCGCTCGTCGCCGGGCTGCTCTCCTCCGGCGCGACGACCGCCAGCGCCGGGACCGAGGTCCGCGCCTGCAACGGCCACGCCGCCCTCTGCGACCGCCCGCTGAACGAGGTCGCCTTCCCCGCCACCCACAACGCGATGTCGTCGTCGGAGTACCCGGACTGGCTCTTCGGCCAGCAGGAGCGGACGATGACCGGCCAGCTGCGCGACGGCATCCGCGGCCTGCTCATCGACGCCCACTTCGGCCAGAAGGTCGGCGACCGCGTCCTCACCGACCTCGACGGGGAGCAGCGCGAGACCGTCGAGAAGGAGCTCGGGCCCGAGGCGACCGAGGCGGCGATGCGGATCCGCGACCGGCTGCTGGCCGGCAACGAGGAGCCCGGGCCCAAGCAGGTGTGGCTCTGCCACGTCATGTGCGAGCTCGGCGCCTTCACGATGGTCGACGGGCTGCGCGAGATCCGCGACTTCCTCGTCTCCCATCCGCACGAGGTCGTCGTCGTCATCGTCGAGGACGACGGCCCGATGCCGAAGGACATCGCGAAGGCCGTCGAGGAGAGCGGCCTGCTCCCCTACGTGTGGAAGCAGCCGCCGGCCAGCCCGGAGGGCCCGTGGCCGACGCTGCGGGAGATGATCGAGGCCGACCAGCGCGTGCTGATGCTGGCCGAGAAGAACGGCGGCGACCCGAAGGTGCCGTGGTACCTCGACGGCTACCGCTACATGCGCGAGACGCCGTACCACTTCACGAGCCCGAAGCAGATGACGTGCGCGCCGAACCGGGGCGGCGACCGCGGCGGCAGCCTCTTCCTCCTCAACAACTGGATCGACACGTATCCGATCCCGCGCACGTCGAACGCCCGCATCGTCAACAGCTACGACTTCCTGCTCGACCGCGCCCGCCGGTGCGAGCGTGAGCGCGGCATGTTCCCGAACATCCTCGCCGTCGACCTCTACCGCACCGGCGACGTCGTCGGGGTCGCGGACACGCTCAACGGCGTCCGGCGGTCGCGGTGATCGCCGAGATCCTCCCGATCGACCTCGTGCGCACCCACCCCGAGCCAGGGCGCGAGGCGGCGTTCCTCGTCCTGCTGGCGTTCCTGTGCTCGTTCGGCTTCATCCGCACGAGCGCGCGGCTGACCCGCAGCGTCTCCTGGTGGCCGGGCGGCGTCGAGACCGGCGGCGTCCACCTCCACCACCTCGTGTGGGGCATCGTCCTGCTGCTGCTGTGCGGGTTCACCGCGTTCGCGACCGCGATGCACAGCCCGTGGTGGCAGATCACCTCGATCGGCTTCGGGATCGGCGCCGGGTTCACGCTCGACGAGTTCGCGCTGTGGGTGCGCCTGCAGGACGTCTACTGGTCGGAGGAGGGCCGCGCCTCGCTCGACGCGGTGATCATGGCCGCCGTGTTCGCCGCGCTGGTCGTCATCGGCGTCCAGCCGTGGGGGCTCGACGAGACCGGCTCGAGGGTCGGGACCGGCGTGTTCGTCCTCGTGACGCTGCTGCTGTCGGGCATCACGTTCATGAAGGGCCGCATCCTCCTCGGCGTGCTCGGGATCTTCATCCTCCCCCTCGGCCTGTGGGGGACGCTGCGGCTGGCCAAGCCGAGCTCGCCGTACGCGAAGCTCTACGGGCCCGACAAGCTCGAGCGGGCCCGGCACCGCTTCCGGCCCGACCGGCCCAGCGCCCGGCTCGGGCGGGCGTTCCTCGACCTCATCGGCGGCAAGCCGAGCCAGGGGTCCTCCCCGGCCAGCGCGACGGGCGAGGACGGCGACGGCGGCCGGGCCGGCTGACGGCCCCGCGCGGGCGCCGGAACGCGCGAGCCCCGCCGGGGGCGGGGCTCGAGAGAGGTGGGCCGTGTAGGAATCGAACCTACAACCTTGGGATTAAGAGTCCCCTGCTCTGCCAATTGAGCTAACGGCCCGGGGATGCCTCATTTTAGCCACCCGCGCGCGCGATGCGCAGCGCGGGCGCGCGGCTACTCGCCGGTCGCCGACGAGTCGTCGCCCGACGCGGCCGCGCCCGGGTTCTCGATCGCCTGGCGCACCGCGTCCATCTGCGACTTCACCGTGTCGCGGGTCTGCTTGGAGTCCTGGGCGGCGAGCTCGAGCGCCCGGTCGTAGGCGAGCTGCGCCTTGCGGTCCTGGCCGGCCTGGAGCGCGACCTGGAAGAGCTGCGTGTACGGCCCGTAGCTGTTGGGCTGCGCCTCGGTGAGCGCCTCGGCCGCGCGGACCGCCTTCTCCGGCGCCTCGAGCAGGCTGTAGACCTGGAGCATCGCGCCGGCGGCGCCGGCGTTGATCTCGGCCGGGTCGAGAGCGACGTAGCGCTGCCAGGCGCGGTCGGCCAGGTTCAGCTGCTCGCGGACCTCGGGCGCCGCCCACGCCTCCTCGGCGGTCTCGGCGTCCTGCTCGCTGGCCTCCTGCTGGGCGAGCGCCCAGCGGGCGAGGATGAGGCTCGCGAGCGCGTCGGCGTCCTGCGGGTTGGCGGCGACCTTCTCGCGCGCCTCCTCGACGCGGTCCTCGAACGACGTGGTGCCGCCCCCGCCGCCGCCGGTGATCGCGTCGACGAGGCCACCGGACGTGGCGCCGCCGATGCCGAACAGGATGAGACCGCCCCCCATGAGGATGGCGAGCGTCAGGTAGATCACCTGGATCGTGCGGCGGCGACCCCGGCCGCGGAGGTCAAACAGCATCGTCGTCAGGCTCCTCGTCGTCGGCCCCGTCGCCGCCCGCGGGCGCAGGGCGCGGCGCGAAGACCGAGGCGAGCAGGATACTCAGCTCGAACAGCAGGATGAGCGGACCCATGAGGATCAGCATCGTGATCGGGTCCGTGCCCGGCAGCAGCATCGCCAGCACCGCGATGATGACGATCGCGTAGCGGCGGTTGCGGCGCAGCGTCGCGACCTCGACGACGCCGAGGCGCGTGAGGGCGAGGATCCCGACCGGGATCTGGAACACGACGCCGCAGGCCAGCAGCGTCAGGGCCACGAACTTGTAGTAGTCGCGCGCCTGCAGCAGGACGTTGAACTCATCCGCGTTGAAGTTCTGCAGGAAGCGGACGGCGGCGGGCAGGACGAGGACGTAGCCGAAGACGACGCCGGCGCAGAACAGCAGCGGCACGAGCAGCATCAGCGGGACCGCAGTTCGCCGCTCCTGCGGCGTGAACGCGGGGATGACGAACGCGTACGCCTGGTAGAGCAGGATCGGCATCGCCAGGACGAACGCGAACATCGCCGCGATCGCGAGGGTCATCGTGAACGGCTCGCCGATCCCGAGCGTCACCGGCTTGTTGCCCTCGATGTTCGTCGGGATGCCGTCCGCCACCGCCGCGAGCTGCTCGGCCTGGGCGGCGAACCGGGCCCGCGTCTCGGCGGGCAGGCCGGAGCTCGGCTTGGCCAGCTCGAGCGCGGTCGCGCGGTTGACCTCGGTCAGCTCGAGCAGCGAGCGCTGGGTGGCGGCGATGCCGCCGAGCGTGCCCTGGCCGCGGTCGACCTGCTTCTGGGTCTCCTGCTCCAGGGGGTGGTTGACGACGCTCAGGAGCCGGTCGTTCTGCCACAGGCACAGGCCGAACATGACGACGAGCGCCGCCAGGCAGACGATCAGGCGCGCGCGGAGCTCGTCGAGGTGCTCGACGAGGCTCAGCCGGTCATCATGGCCGACCGGTCGGCGCAGAGCCGTCGCGGCCACGGCGCTCCGCTAGCTGCGGTGCTCGGCCGCGGACGCGGCCGTCTCGCCGGACGGGGCCGGCTCCTCCGCGCGGGCGAGCGTCGCGCGCTCCGACGCGTCGTCGCGGTCGCCCGTGTCCTTGCCGGTGATCGAATCCTTGAACTCACGCATGCCGGTGCCGAGCGACTTGCCGAGCCCGGGCAGGCGCTTGGGCCCGAAGATCAGCAGGACGATCACGAGGACGATCGCGATCTCCAGCGGCCCGATCTGGTTGAACATGTCCCTCAGGTTACCGCTCCGAGCGTGATCTTCCACACGTTCGCCCGATCGGGCTCAAGTGCCGTTTCGCCCGCGCCGATGTACGGGGCATGAAGGGGACGTGCCGATGAGCGCCCAGCCCGATCACCGCCACCGCCAGTTCGTGCGCCGCGTGGTCCTCCCGAGCGGCAAGACGATCGAGGTCGTCTACTTCGAGCAGGGCGACCACGGGCTCCCGTCCCCGGCCCCGTCCGAGACGCCGACCGAGCTGCACGTGTGCGGCACGTGCTCGAGCGAGCTCGTCTACCCGATCGACTGGGAGGAGGCCGGCGCGTCGCACTGGCAGGTGACGCTGCGCTGCCCGAACTGCGAGTGGGTCGGCACCGGGGTCTTCGAGCAGGAGGTCGTCGAGGCCTTCGACGAGGAGCTCGACCGCGGCACCGAGACGCTCGTGCGCGACCTCAAGGCGCTCATCCGCGCCAACATGGAGGAGCAGGTCGAGCGCTTCGCCGAGGCGCTCGAGAACGACCTCATCCTCCCCGAGGACTTCTAGGCGCTCCGCGGCGCCGCGTCACGCGTAGCGGGCGACGACCCCGTCGGCGACGAGCTCGAGCGCCGGGTCGGGCCAGGGCAGGCCCGCCTTCGCCTCGGCGACGATCGCCAGCGCCCGCGCGCGGGCGGCGTCCAGCGCGCCGGTCGCGGCGATCCGGTCGCAGACCGCCTCGGCCTCCGCGGGGGTCGCCGGGCGCACGTCGCGCAGGGACGGGTCGCGCTCGCGGGCGAGGATGAACGGCAGGGTGACCGTCCCGTCGAGGAGGTCGGTCCCCCGCGGCTTCCCGGTCCGCTCGACCGGGCCGGCGACGTCGAGGACGTCGTCCAGGAGCTGGAAGGCGAGCCCGATGCGGCGGCCGAACAGGCCGAGCGCGTCGGCCGGGCCGCCGGACTCGAGCGCGCCGAGCCGGCAGGCGGCCTCGAACAGGCGGGCCGTCTTCAGCTCGCAGCGCCACAGGTAGCGGTCGATCGCGACGTCGGCGTCGAACGCGTCCTCGCGCTGGAGCAGCTCGCCGTGGGCCAGCGATGAGCTCGCGTCCGACAGGACGGCGACCTCGTCGACGCGGCCGTTGCGGGCCAGCTCGCCGAACGCGCGCGCGAACAGGTAGTCGCCGGTCGCGATCGCCCCGTCGCGGCCCGCGGTCGCCCACACGGTCGGGCGGCCGCGGCGCAGCGCCGCGGCGTCCAGCACGTCGTCGTGGACGAGCGTCGCGGAGTGGATCAGCTCGACGGCGACCGCGGCGCGGATGAGGCCGCGGTCGTCGGCCGGCGGGTCGGCGGCGGCGAGCAGGACGAGGAGCGGCCGCAGGCGCTTGCCGCCGGCGGCGATCGTGCCGCCGGCGAGGCGGTCGAGCGGCGGGGCGGCCTCGGCCGCGATCGCGCGCAGGCGCGCCTCGACCCGGTCGAGGCGCTCGCGCAGCGCCTCCCCGCGGGTGTCGACGAGCGCGTCGACCTCGGCCGCCATCAGGCCTCGGCGGGACGGGCCGGCAGGACGGTGCCGGCGTGGAGGGCGATGATCCCGCCGCCGGTGAGGATCCAGCGCAGCTCGCCCAGCCCGGCGCGCTCCATCTCGGCGGCCAGCTCGCGCGGGCCGGGGAACCGCTTCACCGAGCTCGGCAGGTACGTGTAGGCGTCGGGGTCGCCGGCCAGGCGGCCGGCGAGCGGCACGAGGCGGTCGAACCAGAGCGAGAAGAACGTCGACAGCGGCGGCCGGGTCGGCTGGGTGATCTCGAGCACGACGACGCGGCCGCCGGGCCGCACGACCCGGGCCATCTCGGCCAGGCCGCGCCCGAGGTCGGCGAAGTTGCGCGCCCCGAAGCCGACGGTGGCCGCGTCGAACGCGTCGTCGGGGTAGGGGAGCGCGAGCGCGTCCGCCTGCTCGAAGCGGATGTGCGGCGCCTTCGCGCGTGCCCGCTCGAGCATCTTCTCCGAGAAGTCGCTGCCGACGACCTCGGCCCCGCGCGACGCGGCCTCGATCGCGAGGTCGCCGGTGCCGGTGGCGACGTCGAGGACCTTCGAGCCGGGGCCGACCGCCGCGAGGTCGACCGCGCGCCGGCGCCAGCGATGGTGCAGCCCCGCCGTCATGACGGAGTTCATCGCGTCGTACACGCCGGCGATGCGGTCGAACATCGCCTGCACCTGGCCCTCGGGCAGGGTCCCGGCGCTCACGACGATCCCGCCGTGGCCGCGAGCGCGGGCCCCGGGCGAGCGCTCGCCCGGAACCCGAGCCCCCTGGGCGAGGGTGTCGCGCTCATGGCCCGCCTACTTGAGGTTCGACAGGAAGACCACGAGGTCGTTGAACTTGTCCTCGGGCAGGTCCTTGAAGGACGGCATCGGCGACGTCGGGTTGATGAGCGTGCGCCGGATCGACTCGGGGTACATCCGCTCGCCGATGTGCGTCAGCTCCGGGCCCGGGCCGTCGTTGCCGTTCTCGCCGAACTTGTGGCAGGCCAGGCAGCCCGACTGCGCGGCGACCGCGCGGCCGGCCTCGAACTGCGCGAGGACCTCGCCGCCCTGCGACCGGACCGCCTTCGGCGTCTCCAGCTCGATCTCCGTCGGGGAGCCGGCGCTGGCGCCGAGGTAGGTCAGGTACGCCATCGCGGCGATGACGAAGATGCCGAACGAGGTCGCCAGCGGGCGCTTCTCGGGCCGCCGCTCCGGACCGCGGTCGAAGAACGGCAGCAGGAAGAGCAGGATCAGGCAGATCGTCGGGATGCCGAGCGTCGCCAGCGGGACGAGGTAATCCGGCTTGATGATCCGCAGCAGCTCGAAGAGGAAGTAGAAGTACCACTCCGGCCGCGGGACGTACGTCGTCGTGGTCGGGTCGGCCTTCGGGCCCAGCTCGGCGCCGAGGACGATCGACATCGTGATGATCACGGCCATCACGATCACGGCCATGATCGCGTCCTTGGCGACCGCGTAGGGGAAGAACGGCTTCCCCTGGGCCTTCAGGATGGCGTATTCGCGGAGGTACTCCTCCTTCTGCTGGCGATTCACGCGGACTCCTTGCGCAGCTCGGGGTCCTTCTCGGCCTTCAGCCAGGGCGGCGCCGTCGTGCCCAGCTTCGCCACCAGGTAGAGGTGGGCGCCGATGAGCGCGGCGATGAGGCCGGGGACGAGCATCATGTGGATCGCGTAGAAGCGCGAGAGCGTCGTGGCGCCGAAGTCGGGTCCGGCGAGGAGGAAGTCGTTCAGGTACGGGCCGACGAGCGGGCCGGTCCCGTTGATGTTCACGCCGACGATCGTCGCCCAGTACGACTTCTGGTCGAACGGGAGCAGGTAGCCCGTGAACGACATGAGCATCGTCAGCACGAGGAGGACGGCGCCGACGACCCAGTTCAGCTCACGCGGGTACTTGTAGGCGCCGAAGAAGTACGTCCTGCCCATGTGCAGGAAGACGAGGATGACCATGACGGTCGATCCCCACTTGTGCATGCCGCGGACGAACTCGCCGAGGAACGCCTCGTTGGTGATGTAGCGCACCGACTCGTACGCCTCGGCCGCCGACGGCCGGTAGTACATCGCCAGGAAGACGCCCGTGACCGCCTGGCTGAGGAAGGCGATCATCGTCGCCGACCCCAGGGTGTAGAACCAGTTGGTCCCCTTCGGGACCTTGCGGAACATCATCCAGCGCGCGGCGCCGGACAGCGACGTGCGCTCGTCGAGCCAGTCGACGGCGGAGATGCCCGCCTCCTTCGCGGCGCCGGCCGCGCCCGGGTCCTTCTCGCCGGGCCGGCGCGGCTGCGGCTTGAGGCCGGCCGGGATCGGTGCGGAGAGCTTCAACTTCATGGCGATCAGAGCTTGCGGGCCGTGGGCCGCGACGGGTACAGGTACTGGCCGATGCCGTCGAGCGGCTCGCCCGGGTAGCGCGGCGAGAAGCGGCGCAGCTCGGAGTTGACCGAGTAGCGCGGGCCGATCTCGACCTGGCCGTCGCGCACGCGCGTGTAGAAGCGGTCCAGCGGCCGGACGGGGGGACCGCCGTCGACCTTGCCCTGGAAGTCGTAGACGCCGCCGTGGCAGGGGCAGATGAACCGCTCGGACGCGGGGACGAAGCGGACCGGGCAGCCCAGGTGCATGCACTTCGTCGAGATCGCGATGTACGCGTCGTACTCGTCCTTCTGCGGACCGTCGATCTCCGGGTTGTGCTGGCGGACGTAGACGGTCGTCTTGCCGACGTCGCCGATCCCGTAGGTCTCGGTGAACACCTTCGGGACGTACGTGTCGGGGGTGAAGTCGGTCGTGGGCCCGACGGCCTCCCAGCGGCGCTCCCGCTTCTCGAAGACGGGCCCGATCGCGAAGCCGAGGGCCGGCAGCGCGAAGGCGGAGGCGGCGATGGCACCGGCGGCATGGGTGGTCGTCGTCATGAAGCGACGGCGGGTGACCGTCTCGCCCTCGAACGCGCCGGGGATGTTTCGGTCGGCGGTGTACTTGCTCTTCTTTTGTCTGCGGTCCTTGGCCACGGCGATTCCGGATCGTACTTCTTCGGAGTGGTTTGGCGGCGTCAGGCCGCGTCCTGCATCCCCCAGCCGACGGTTCGGGCCCCGGTCTCCCAGGCGGCCCGGGCGCCGTCCGGGTCGCCCGCGGCGTGCGCCTGCGCGCACCGCGCGATGACCTCGGCGAGGGCGGCGACCGACTCCAGGTCGCCGAGGCGAGCGAGCCGGTCGAGGCCGAGAGCATAGAGCCGGTCGCCGCCCAGCAGGGCGAGGTCGGCGTCGTCCTGCCCGACGGTCCGGCCCTCGCCGTAGTGGAGGAGGTAGCCCTCGTGGATCGCCTCGACGAGGAGCGCGACCTCGTCGCGGCGGCCGTCGCTGCGCGGGCCGGACGCGGCGAGCGCCGCGGCCTCGGCGTCCTCGGGCACGACGTCGGGGCGCAGCGCGCCGGCCAGCAGGCCGCCCTCGGCGCGCAGCTCGTCGGCCAGCCGCCGGCTCACTTCCACACCTCCGCGAAGGCGGCGGCCGCGGCGGCGACGGTGCGGTCGACGTGCTCGTCGTCGTGGGCGAGCGACGGGAACCACGTCTCGAACTGCGACGGCGGCGGGTAGACGCCGCGGGCCAGCAGCGCCCGGCACCAGCGCCCGTAGGCCTCGAGGTCGCAGGCCTGCGCGCCGGCGTAGTCGCGGACCGGCTCCTCCGAGAAGAACGTCGTCACGAGCCCGCAGGTCGACTGGACCTGGACCGGCCGGTCGCCGGCCGCCTCGCGCAGCCCCTCCGCGAGCCGCTCGGTGATCGCCGACAGCCGCAGGTAGGCGGTCTCGTCGAGCAGGCGCAGCGTCGTCAGGCCGGCGGCGACCGCGAGCGGGTTCCCCGACAGCGTCCCCGCCTGGTAGACGTCGCCCGCCGGGGCGACGCGCTCCATGAGCGTCCGCGCGCCGCCGTAGGCGGCGGCCGGCAGCCCGCCGCCGAGGACCTTGCCGAGGACGACGAGGTCGGGGATGACGCCGCGGACCTCGCTCGCGCCGCCGCGGGCGATGCGGAAGCCGGTGATGACCTCGTCGAAGACGAGCAGCGCGCCGTTGTCGGTCGCCTCCTGGCGCAGCAGGTCCAGGAAGCCGTCGGCGGGCGGGACGAGGCCCATGTTCGCCGCGAACGGCTCGGCGATGATCGCGGCGAGCTCGTGGGCGGCGCAGGCGGCGCGGACGGCGTCCGGGTCGTTCCAGGGGACGATGACCGTGTTCGCCGCCGCGGCGCGCGGGACCCCGGGGCTGGCGGGCAGCCCGTGGGTGGCCAGGCCCGACCCGGCCTGGGCGAGCAGGCCGTCGGAGTGGCCGTGGTAGGCGCCGGCGAACTTCAGGATCGTCTCGCGGCCCGTGACGGCGCGGGCGAGGCGGATCGCGCTCATCGCCGCCTCGGTGCCCGACGACGTCATCCGCAGCATCTCGACGGCGGGCATCCGCCGGGCGACCTCCTCGGCGAGCTCGACCTCGGCGGCGGTCGGCGCGCCGAACGTCGTGCCATCGGCGGCCGCGGCCTGGACGGCGGCGACGACCTCGGGGTGCGCGTGGCCGTGGATGAGCGGGCCCCACGACATGACCCAGTCGACGTAGCGGTTGCCGTCGGCGTCGAGCAGCTCGCCGCCCTCGCCGCGGACGACGAACAGCGGGTCGCGGCCGATCGCGCGCATCGCCCGGACCGGGGAGTTGACGCCGCCGGGGAGCACGCGCAGCGCCCGGGCGTAGAGCTCGGCGGAGCGGGCGTCGCGCAGGGAGGACGGAACGGCCATCAGGCCCCGGCCTCCGGCCGGCCGCCCCGCGCGACGGCGTCCCAACGGAAGCGGATCCTCAGCTGGCCAGCCATCGAGCGGCGTCCTTCGCGAAGTAGGTGATGACGATGTCGGCGCCGGCGCGGCGGATCGCGGTCAGGGTCTCCAGCGCGAGCGCGCGGTCGTCGATGGACGAGGCCCTGATCATGGCGTACTCCCCGCTGACCTGGTACGCCGCCACCGGCATCCGTGTCTGCTGCTTGACACGCCAGATGAGGTCGAGCGCGGTCAGCGCCGGCTTGACCATGACGACGTCGGCGCCCTCGGCGACGTCGAGCGCGACCTCGCGCAGCGCCTCGTCGCCGTTGGCCGGGTCCATCTGGTAGCCGCGCCGGTCGCCGAACGCGGGGGTCGAGTCGGCCGCGTCGCGGAACGGGCCGTAGAGGGCCGAGGCCTGCTTGGCGCTGTAGGCCATGATCGGCGTCTCCGCGAAGCCCTCGGCGTCGAGCTCGGCCCGGATCGCGGCGACCCGGCCGTCCATCATGTCGCTGGGGGCGACGACGTCGGCGCCCGCGCGGGCGGGCGAGACGGCGGTGCGGGCCAGGCGGTCGAGCGACGCGTCGTTGTCGACCGCCC
>JADGIB010000056.1 GCA_019683665.1 Solirubrobacteraceae bacterium | reverse complement strand
CGGCCCGCGGGGCGCGGGGCCCCGGGGGGGGGGGGGCGCGCGGGGCGGGCGCGGGGGGGGGGGGGGGGGGGGGGGGCCCCGGGACGGGGGCTCAGACGACGAGCCCGTGGCGCATCGTGTTCTCGCAGACGACGATGCTCTCCACGAACTGGTGCAGGTAGCCGGGGCCGCCCGCCTTCGTGCCGGTGCCCGACAGGCGGTTGCCGCCGAACGGCTGGCGGCCGACGATCGCCCCGGTGATGTGCCGGTTGACGTAGAAGTTGCCGACCGGCACGCGGCGGCTGACCCGGCGCACGACGTCGGGGTTGCGCGAGAACAGCCCGCCGGTGAGCGCGACCGGGAGCGTGTCGAGGACGTCGCAGGCGGCGTCGACGCCCGCGACGGGCTCGACGACGACGACCGGGCCGAACAGCTCCTCGCGGGCGATCGGCGACATCGGGTCGGCGTTCGTGACCATCGTCGGCGCGACGAACCAGCCGGTGCCCGGGCCGGCCGCCCCGCGGCGGACGGTGGCGCCCGCCTCGGCCGCGACGGCGACGTGCCGCTCCAGCCGCTCCTGGGAGGCCTGCTCGATGACCGGCGGGACGTCGACCCCGAAGCGCTCGGGGAGGTCGACGACGAGCGTGTCGAGGAGCCCGCCGAGCCGCTCGACGAGCGCGTCGGCGACGGCCTCGTGGACGAGGACGCGCGAGCAGGCCGAGCACTTCTGGCCGGCGAACCCGAAGGCCGAGTAGGCGATCGCCGGGAGGGCGTCGTCGAGGTCGGCGTCCGCGTCGACGATGATGCAGTTCTTGCCGCCCATCTCGGAGACGACGTGGGTGAGGTGGAGGTCGCCCTCGCGGACGGTGCCCGCCTCGCGCAGGATCTCCTGGCCGACGGCGCTCGACCCGGTGAACGCGATGACGTGGACGGCCGGGTGGCGCACGAGCGCGGCGCCGACGTCGCCCTCGCCCGGCAGGAGCGCGAGCACCGACCGGGGCACGCCCGCCTCGTGGAGGGCGGTGACGAGCTCCAGCGCGCAGCCGGGGCTCTGCTCGGCCGGCTTCAGCAGCGCGGCGTTTCCGGTGACGAGCGCGGCGGAGGTCATGCCGCAGGCGATCGCGACCGGGAAGTTCCACGGCGCGATGACGGCGGCGATGCCGCGGGGCCGGTAGACGAGCGTGTTGCGCTCGCCGGGCGGCTGGATGAGGTCCTCGCCGCGGTCGAGCTCGACGGCCTGGCGGGCGTAGTACTCGAGGAAGTCGATCGCCTCGCAGACGTCGGCGTCGGCCTCGGCCCACGGCTTGGCGCACTCGCGCACCATGAGCGCGGTCAGCCGCGGCCGGCGCTCGCGCAGGAGCGCGGCGGCGCGGACGAGGATCTCGGCGCGCTCGGCGGCGGGCCGGGCGCCCCAGGCGGGCTGGTCGCGGCGGGCGGCGGCGACCGCCGCCTCGATGTCGGCCTCGGTCGCGACGGTCGCGCGGGCGACGACGCGGTCGGGCCGGCTCGGGTCGGTGGAGTCCAGCGACGGGGCGCGGCGGGCGTCCCCGTCGACGAGCACCGGCACGTCGAGGGGGAGCTCGCGGTCGAGGGCGGCGAGGGCGTCGCGCAGGCCGTCGCGGGCCCAGGAGCGACGGAGCTCGAGGAGGGGCTCGTTGGCGAACGTCATGGGGCAGCGAGGAGGGTGTCGAGGTCGGCGCCACCGGCGCGGGTGGCGAGGAACGAGTCGTTGGCGGTGTTCTCCAGCAGCCGCCGCACGAGGTAGGCCATGCCCGCGACGAGGTCGCCGATCGGGCAGTAGGCGCGCACCCGCAGCCCGTGGGCGGCGAGCGCGTCGTGGAGGTCGTCGCCGAGGCCGCGCAGGACCTGCAGCTCGAGGTCGCGGTCGGGGAGCCCGAGCGACCGCGCGTAGGCGATCGCGTGCGCGATCGAGCGCAGGTTGTGCGAGGCGACGGCGAGCCGGACCGGCGCGCCGTCGCGGTGCGCGTCCAGCAGCGTGCGGGTCAGCCGCTCGAAGTTGCGGTCGGTGTCGGCCTTCGTCTCGAAGACCGGCGGGCGCCAGCCGGTCTGGCGGGCCTCGACGACCTCGTGGTCCCAGTAGGCGCCCTTGACGAGGCGGATCGTCAGCGGGTGCTCGCGCGGGGTGCGCCGGGCCCAGTCGAGGACCTCGGCGGCGACCTCGTCGCTGTCGGTCAGGTAGGCCTGCAGGACGATCCCGGCCGACGGGCCGGCGCGGAACTCGTCCTCGGCCAGCAGCGAGAGGACGAGGCGCATGATCGTCTCGCGCGAGGCCATCGACTCGATGTCGACGTGGAGGTGGGCGCCGAGGTCGCGGGCGCGGCGCAGCAGGTGGCGCAGGCGCGGGGCGGCGTCGGCGACGCCGAGCTCGGGCTCGGCCTCGCGGATCATCGGCGTCAGCGCGGTGACCTTCACCGACAGGTTCACGCGCGGCAGCGGGCCGGCCGAGTCGGCCTCGAGGATCGGCTGGGCGGGCCAGCCCGCGGCCTCGCGGCTGAGGATCGTCAGCGCCTCGTCGCAGCGCGCCGCGTAGCGGTCGGCCTCGGCGGGGGTGACGGTCGCCTCGCCGAGGAGGTCGACCGAGGCGGCGACCCCGCGCCGCCACAGGTCGGCGAGCGCGGCGGCGCCCTCCTGCGGCTGCTCGGCGAGGATGAAGCGGCCCGCCATCTGGCGGATGCCGACGGAGGCGACGCGGCCGGTGAGCGGCGCGGTCGCGCGGCCGCGGCCGAGGCGCCGGCCCAGGAGGGCGGCGCGGTCGTCGGGCGGCACGTCGGAGAGGAGGCCCGCGAGGTGGTGTCCGAGGTCGGCCGGGGTGCGGCAGGCGGGGGCGACGTCGACGAGGCGGAACAGCGCCGCGCGCAGCTCGGGGCGGCGCGCGAGCCGGGCCGTGATGAGGTCCTCGGCGGCGGCGCGCGGTCGCCGGGCCGCGCTCGGGAAGGCTGCGTCGAGCGACCGTCCGAGCGCCCGGATCTCGGGCTCCAGCGCGGGCGGGGCGGGAGCGTCCGTGGCCATGCCGGCAACGGTAGGACCGGGCCGGGCGCCGCTCCAGCGACGGCTGCCGCGGACCGACTCGACGATCGTCGAGTCAGCGTCCGGGGCGCGGGATCCCGGCGGCCCAGACGCTGACGCTCGGCTCCAGCGCCCGCCAGGAGACGGCCTCGGGGGCGGCCGCGTCGAGCGCGTCGCCGCTGCGCAGCTCCCACGACTCGCCGTCGACGGTCACCTCGAGGCAGCCGGAGCGCAGGAAGACGAAGACGTCGGCCTCGTCGAGCGGCAGCGGGCAGTCGCCGGCGTCGCCCGCCTCGGCGACGAGGAAGGCGACGTCGAGCTGGAGGTCCGGGTGCGAGACGACCGCGGCGCCGCGCGCGTCGGGGTCGAGGCGCGAGCGCTGCACCCGCATCTCGTCCTCGCCGCGCAGGACGTCGGCGATCCGCACCCCGAGCGCGTGGACGATCCGGGCCAGGACGGGCAGCGACGGCACGTTGGCCCCGTGCTCGACCGCCGACAGGTAGGAGACGGAGACCTCGGCCTCGCGCGCGACCTCGGCCAGCGTGCGGCCCGTCTCGGTGCGGCGCTTGCGCAGCCGCGCCCCGACCCGGGCCGCGAGGGTTCGCGTCTGGTCCTCCTCCCGCGCGGCGGCCATCAGACGACCGGGGGGCTGACGAACCACAGGATCTCGGCCGGGCCGTTCGACGTCACCACGAGCTCGTGCTCGGGGTGCGACGAGTAGTGGATGGCGTCGCCCGGCTCGAGGTCGTAGCTCTCCCCGTCGGTCATCGTCAGGCGGCCGGATCCCGACAGCATCAGGGCGAAGCGCTCGCCGGGGTGGCGGTGGCGGACGACCTCCGCGGTCGGGTACAGGTGGTGGATCAGCGCCGAGAACGCGGCGTCCGGCCCGCGGTGGCTGAAGACGACGTACTCCTCGGCCGCGTTGGGCGCCATGCGCAGCTTCTCCGGGTCGCCCGCGCGGGCGACCCGGACCTTCTCGGTCGTCTCGGGCCCGAAGAACGCCGTGATGCTGGAGCCGAGCGCGGCGGCGAGCGTCGCGAGCGCGCTGATCGACGGGATGCTGGCGCCGCTCTCCACCTGGGAGAGGTACCCGGCGGTGTAGTGCGTGTCGCGCGCGAGCTCGGTGAGGCTCACGCCGCGCGCCTGGCGCAGCTCGCGCAGGCGCCGCCCCACGTTCTCGATCGAACGGTCCATCCGGCGCGGAGCATATCTGCCGCGACGGTCCTTTTCGTCCGCGGGCCGTTCCTGTATAACCCCGCCAACTTTGGCCAGGAGAGGAAGTGACGTGGAAGGGACCCTCTGATGGTGCGCAGTGTTCTGTACCTCCGGCCGCGCCATGACGATCACGATGCGCTCGCCGACTTCTATCGGCGCTACGACGTGCTCGCCACGGCGGTCCGGGCGGCGGGGTGCCGGGCGACGGAGCTGCAGGTTCCGCTCGACGGCAAGGGGCCTGCGCTGGTGACGGCGCTGTGGGACGACGAGGCGGCCTACCAGGGCTGGCTCGACCACGAGCTGCGCCGCGTCGGCCGCGAGGAGCTGCTCGAGCTGCTCGACGGCGACGTGCCCGAGGGGGCCCTGTACCGCGTGGAGGTGGCCGCCGCCGGCCCGGGGTTCGTTCCGGCCGGGCCTGAGAACGTTCAGTCCGGCGAAACCGCCGGGGAGGAGGTCTGAGATGGCGCGCTATCGCGTCGCACTGGACATCGGCGGCACGTTCACCGATGCCGTCGCCTACGACGAGGAGACCGGCGCCTACGTCGCCGGCAAGGCGTCCACGACGCCGGGGAACCTGACCGAGGGCGTCTTCAACGCCCTCGCGACGGTCGTCGACGACCCGTCGCAGGTCGGCTTCGCCGTCCACGGCACGACGCAGGGGCTCAACGCGTTCCTCGAGCGCCGGGGCGTGCGGGTCCTGCTGCTGGCGACCGAGGGCGCCGGCGACGTCTACCACATCGCCCGCGGCAACCGGACGCGGCTCTACGACATCCACTACCGCAAGCCGGAGCCGCTCGTGCCCCGGCGCGACATCGTCGAGATCCCCGGCCGCCTGAACTGGAGCGGCGACGAGATCCAGCCGCTCGACGAGGAGGCCGTCCGCGCCGCCGCGCGGCGGGCCCGCGACGAGGGCTTCGGCGGGATCGCCGTCGCGTTCCTGTTCAGCTACCTGAACCCCGCGCACGAGCTGCGCGCCGCCGAGATCATCGCGCAGGAGGCGCCCGACCTCGCCGTCTCGCTGTCGCACCGCGTCGCGCGCGAGTGGCGCGAGTACGAGCGCACCTCCTCGACGGTCATCGACGCCTACGTCGCCCCGATCGTGCGCCGCTACCTCGGCCGCCTGACCGGCGAGATGGGCGAGCGCGGCATGTCGGTGCCGATGCACGTCATGCAGTCCAACGGCGGCATCGTCTCGGCGGAGACCGCCAGCGAGCAGACGCTGCAGACGCTCCTGTCGGGCCCGGTCGGCGGCACGATGGGCGGCGTCGCCCTCGCCCGCATCACCGGCCGGCCGAACCTCATCTGCGTCGACATGGGCGGCACGAGCTTCGACGTCAGCCTCGTCGTCGACGGCAAGCCCGACGTGTCCACCGAGGCCGAGCTCGAGGGCTTCCCGCTCCTCATGCCGGTCGTGAACATCCACACGATCGGCGCCGGCGGCGGCTCGGTCGCCTACGAGGAGGGCGGCGGCCTGCGCGTCGGCCCGCGCAGCGCGGGCGCCGACCCCGGCCCCGCCTGCTACGGCCGCGGCGGCACCGAGCCGACCGTGACCGACGCGAACGTCGTCCTCGGCCGCGTCGACCCGTCGTGGTTCGCCGGCGGCCAGATGACGCTCGACGTCGACGCCGCCCGCGCCGCCGTCGCCGGCCTCGGCGAGCGCCTCGGCCTCGACACGGTCGAGCTGGCCGACGGCATCTGCGCGGTCGCCAACGCGAAGATGGCCCAGGCGATCCGCACGCTCACCGTCGAGAAGGGCATCGCGCCGAGCGACTTCGCGCTCGTCGCCTTCGGCGGCGCCGGCCCGATGCACGCCGCGTTCCTGGCCAGGGAGCTCGAGATCCCGGAGACGATCGTCCCGCGGTTCCCGGGCGCCTTCTCGGCCTGGGGGATGCTCGAGACCGAGATCCGCAAGGACTTCGCGCGCTCGTTCGTGCAGACGCTCCCCGACCTCGACGGGGCGGCGCTCGCCGACCTGCTCGCCGAGCAGGAGGCCGAGGCGCTCGCCGCGCTGGCCGAGGAGGGCGTCGGGCGCGAGGCCGGCCGGGTCGAGCACTTCGTCGACCTGCGCTACATCGGCCAGGAGTACACGCTCACGATCCCGGTCCACTCGGCCGACGAGCCGCGCGGGGAGCGCTTCCGCGCCGACCTGCAGGAGCGCTTCGACACGACCCACGAGGCCCGCTTCGGCCACAGCAACCCGGGCGCGCCGATCGAGTTCGTCGCCGCCCGCTCCACGGGCCTGGGCGACCTCGGCCGCATCGAGCCGGCGCCCCTGGCGGGCGGCGGCACCCTCGACGACGTGCCGATCGAGCGGCGCGAGGTCGTCTTCGACGGCGTCGCGCAGCAGGCGGCGATCGTCCGCCGCGACGACCTGCCCGCCGGCGTCGAGCTCGACGGCCCGGCCGTGGTCGTCGAGTCCACCGCGACGACCGTCGTCCCGCCGGGGCAGCGCCTGCGCGTCGACGCCCACGGCGCCCTCGTCATCGAGACCGACCCCAGCAGGTGACCAGCATGGCGACGACCAAGATCGACCCGATCACCACCGAGATCATCCGCAGCGCGTTCACCGCCGCCGCGGACGAGATGAACGCGACCCTCATCCGGTCGGCGTACACGCCGGTCATCTACGAGATGAAGGACTGCTCGGTCGCGCTGCTCAGCGCCGACCACCGGATCCTCGGCCAGTCCGCCGGCCTGCCGATCTTCCTCGGCAACCTCGAGATCTGCACGCGCCTCACCGAGGAGCAGTACGGCCGCGACGTGTGGCAGCCCGGCGACGTGTGGATCATGAACGACTCGTACCTCACGGGCACGCACCTGAACGACATGTCGGTGTTCGGCCCGATCTTCCACGAGGGCGAGCTCGTCGGGTTCGGCGCCTGCCGCGCCCACTGGCTGGACGTCGGCGCCAAGGACCCGGGCGGGGCGATGGACTCGACCGAGATCTGGCAGGACGGCATCCGCATCCCGCCGCTGAAGGTCGTCGAGGGCGGCGTCCAGCGGCCCGACGTCACCGACCTGCTCGGCCGCAACAGCCGCTTCTCCTACCCGGCGATCGGCGACCTCGGCGCCCAGATCGCCTGCGTGCGCACCGGCCAGGAGCGCCTGTCGGCGATCATCCGCCGCTTCGGGCGCGAGACCGTCGACGCCGCGCGCGAGGAGATCTTCGCCCAGACCGAGCGGTTCGAGCGGGCCGCGGTCGCCGCGATCCCCGACGGCGAGTACACGGCCGAGGGCACCGTCGACAACGACGGCGTCACCGACCGGCCGGTCACCGTGCGGGTGAAGGTCATCGTCCGCGGCGAGTCGATGACGATCGACCTCACCGGCACCGACGACATGGTGCGCGGCTCGATCAACTGCGGCGAGGCCCAGGCCGTCTCCGCCTGCCGCGTCGCCTACAAGCTGCTCGTCAACCCGGACAACCCGCCGGACGGCGGCGCCTTCCGGCCGCTGGACGTCAAGGTCCGGCCCGGCTCCCTGCTGGCCGCCGCGCCGCCGGCGCCGTGCCAGTGGTACTTCACGCCGCTGGGCCTGCTCATCGACCTCGTCGTCAAGGCGCTGTCGGACGTCCTGCCCGACCAGGCCGCCGGCGCCAGCTACGGCGACTCGATGGTCGTCTCGATCACCGGCCTGGATCCGCGCAACAACGACCAGCCGTGGCTGCTGTTCGAGCCGACCGTCGGCGGCTGGGGCGCCTGGAACGGCTCCGACGGCCAGGACGGCCTCATCAACAACGTCAACGGGTCGCTGAAGGACATGGCGATCGAGGTGCTCGAGACGAAGTACCCGGTGCGGATGCTGCGCTACGGGTTCCGCACCGACTCGGGCGGCCCCGGCAAGTGGCGCGGCGGCACCGGCGTCGTCCGCGACTACCTGCTCGAGGCCGAATCGGCCGAGCTGTCGCTCTGGTTCGAGCGCTCCGACACGCCGGCCTGGGGCCTGCGCGGCGGCCACGACGCGACGCCGCCGGACGTCGTCGTCAACCCCGGCCGCCCCGACGAGCGCCACCACCTCAAGTGCAGCCGCGTCGTCCTGCGCCGCGGCGACCTGCTGCGGACGATGACCGGCGGGGGCGGCGGCTACGGCGACCCGCGGGAGCGCGACCCCGAGCTCGTGCGCCGCGACGTCGCCGACGGCTTCGTCAGCCCCGAGGCCGCCCGCGACGTCTACGGCGTGGACGTGACGTCGTGACGACCGCGGCCGCCACCCGCGCCCGCGTCGAGCGGCTCGCCGCGCTCTGCGCCGAGGCCGGCCTGGACGCGATCGTCGCGACGAAGGACGCGTCGATCGCGTACCTGACCGGGTTCCACGGCCTGCAGCTCGAGCGGCTCATGGCGGCCGTCGTGCGGGCCGACGGCACCGGGGCGCTCGTCGTCCCGGCGCTCGACCGCGACGGCGTCGCCGCCGCGCCGACCGACTGCGAGCCGGTCCTCTACGACGCCACCTCGAACGGCATCCCCGAGCTCGTCGGCGCGCTGCGCGGCGCCCGGCGGGTCGGGGTCGAGGAGGACCACCTGTCGCACGGGCGCGCGCTCGCGCTCGCGGACGCCGGCGTCGAGCCGGTGCCCGCGGCCGCGACGGTCATGCGCCTGCGCGTCGCCAAGGACGCCGAGGAGGCGGCCGCGATCCGGCGGGCGTGCACGGTCGTCGGCGAGGTGATGGAGGAGCTCTTCGCCGAGCTGCGCCCGGGCATGGCCGAGCGCGAGGTCAACGCGCTCGCCGAGTACCGGCTGCGCCGGCGCGGCGCCGCGCACGCGCACACGCTCGTGCTGTTCGGCGACCACGCCTCGCAGCCGCACGGCGAGCCGTCCGACCGGGTCCTGCAGGTCGGCGACGTCGTCTGCGCCGACCTGTCCGCCAGCGTCGACGGGTACTGGGGCGACCTCACCCGCTGCGGCACCGTCGGCGAGCCGGGCGAGTGGGCGCGGCGGGCGTGGGCCGTCGTGCGCGAGGCCTACGACGCGGCGATGGCCGCGGCGAAGGCCGGCGCGCCGGCCCGCGACGTCGACGCCGCGCAGCGCGCGATCGTCGAGGCCGCGCCGGACGTGGGCGACTGCCTGCACGGCGCCGGCCACGCGATCGGCCTGGAGGTGCACGAGCCGCCGTTCCTCATCCCGAGGAGCGACGACGTGCTGGTCGCCGGGACGGTCCTCACGATCGAGCCCGGCATCTACCGCACCGGCCACGGGGGGATCCGCCTCGAGGACGACGTCCTCGTCGGGGCGGACGGGCCGGAGCTGCTGTCCCACCTCCCCCTGGAGCTCCGACACATCCCGGCGGACGCCGGATAACGAACAGGAGGACGATCATGAGGATCACGAGGGGACGCGGGTTCGCGCGCGCGGCGACGCTGGCGGCCGTGGCCCTGGCCACGGGCGCGCTGGCGGCGTGCGGCAGCGACGACGACACGTCGACGTCGGGCGGCACCGGGACGGCGGCCGCAAGCACCGCCGCCACGGGCGACGGCGACGTCAAGAAGATCGCGTTCTTCGGCTTCGCGGGCGCGAACTCGTTCGCGCAGGCGACCTGGGCGGGCGTGCAGGAGGCCGCGAAGGCCGCCGGCGTCGAGGCCGAGTTCTTCGACCCGAACTTCGACTCGGCCAAGCAGGTCTCGCAGATCCAGAACGCGATCGCGTCGGGCGACTTCGACGCGTTCGTCGTGCAGGCCAACGACGGCAACGCCGTCGTCCCGGTCGTCGAGGAGGCGATCGCCGAGGGCATCCCGGTCGTGGCCGAGTTCACGCCGGTCGGCACCGACTACGCCTCGCTCGAGCCGCAGGTCGAGGGCATGGTCTTCGTCGGCGAGCCGCCGGTCGAGAACGGCACCGCGCTGGGCGAGATGGCCGTCGAGGCGTGCGGCGACCTCGACCCGTGCAAGATCGCCTACCTGGAGGGCAACCCGCAGCTGCCGCTCGACGCCGCCCGCACCGAGGCGGTCAAGGAGGCGATCTCGAAGGCGCCGAACGCCGAGCTCGTCGCGACCGTCGTCGGCGGCTACACGCAGGCCGACGGCCTGAAGGCCGGCCAGAACGTCCTGCAGGCCCATCCGGACGTCAACGTCATCGTCGGCTCCTCGCAGGCGATCGCCGGCGTCGAGCAGGCCGTCGAGGACGCGGGCAAGGCCGGCGAGGTCAAGCTCATCGGCAACGGCGGCTCGCGCCAGGCCGTGAAGGCCGTCAAGGACGGCCGCTGGGCCGGCGTCTACGTCATCGCCGAGAAGGCCGCCGGCCGCAAGGCCGCCGAGCTGGCGATCGCCGCCGCGAAGGGCGAGGACGTCCCGTCGAGCTTCGACACCCGCGAGCTGCAGGAGCCGCGCGGGACGAAGGAGACCCTCGGCGACTTCGAAGGCGAGTACGACGACTAGGAGCCGGCCGCGGTGCCGCAGAACACCACGATCGCGGGGGCGGGCGCGTCCCGCCCCCGCGTCGAGGCCGTCGAGCTGACGAAGCGGTTCGGCGGCGTCCACGCCGTGAAGGGCGTCAGCGTCGCGATCGCGGCGGGCTCGGTCCACGGGCTCGTCGGCGAGAACGGCGCCGGCAAGTCGACGCTGTCGAAGATGATCGGCGGCGTCCACGCGCCCGACGGCGGCGAGCTGCGCGTCGACGGGCGGCCGGTGCGCTTCGCCTCGCCCCGCGACGCGCTCGCCGAGGGGATCGCGATGATCGCCCAGGAGATCGCGCTCGTCCCGGCCCGGACCGTGATCGAGAACGTCTTCCTCGGGCTCGAGCCGCGCCGGGCCGGGGTCGTGCAGACCCGGGAGCTGCGCCGCCGCTACGCGGAGCTCGAGGCCCGCACCGGTTTCGGCCTGCCCGCCGACGCGCGCGTCGGCGACCTGCGCACGGCCGAGCAGCAGAAGGTCGAGATCCTGCGCGCGATCGCCCGCGACGCGCGCGTGATCCTCATGGACGAGCCGACCGCCGCGCTGACGATCGACGAGTCGCGGCGGCTGCTGGACATCATCCGCCGCCTCGCCGCCGACGGCACGAGCGTCGTCCTCGTCTCCCACCACCTCGAGGAGGTGCTCGACGTCTGCGACGCCGTCACCGTCATGCGCGACGGGGCGCTCGTCCGCACCGGGCCGGCGAAGGACGAGACGCCCGAGTCGCTCGTGCAGGCGATGCTCGGCCGCGACCTGGAGCTGATGGCGCCGGCGCACCGCCGCCCCAAGCCGGACGCGCCGGTCGTGCTGGAGGCGCGCGGGCTGCGCCGCGCCGGCGCGCTCGACGACGTGTCGCTCCAGCTGCGCGCGGGCGAGATCGTCGGCCTCGCCGGGCTCGTCGGCAGCGGCCGCACCGAGGTCGCGCGGGCGCTGTTCGGGGCCGACCGCCTCGACGCCGGCGAGGTGCGCATGGGCGGGCGGCGGCTGCGGCTGCGCCACCCGCGCGACGCGATCCGCAGCGGCATCGCGATGCTGCCCGAGAGTCGCAAGGACGAGGGCCTGCTCATGCTGCGGTCGGTGCGCGAGAACGCCTCGCTGACGACCGTCGCCCAGCTCGCCCGGGCCGGGGTCGTCCGCCGCAGGGCCGAGCGCGACCAGGCGCGGGCGCTGGCCGACCGGCTCGACGTGCGCGCCGCGTCGCTCGAGCAGCCCGTCGTCGGCCTGTCCGGCGGCAACCAGCAGAAGGTCCTGTTCGCGAAGTGGCTGGCCCGGCGGCCGACGGTCCTGCTGGCCGACGAGCCGACCCGCGGCGTCGACATCGGCGCCAAGCGCCAGATCCACGACCTGCTCGTCGACCTCGCCCGCGACGGCATGGCCGTGCTGCTCATCTCGTCGGAGATCGAGGAGGTCCTGTCCCTCAGCCATCGCGTCCTCGTGATGCGGGCGGGGCGGATCGTCGAGGAGATCCCCGGCGACGTCGCCACCGAGGAGAACGTCATGCGCGCGGCGTTCGCGCCGCCGCGCACCAGCCCAGGAGCCCCATCCACATGAGCACGACCACCACCGAGCCCACGGCCGCGGCGGCCGCCTCGCGCGGACGGCGCGGCCTGATCGTGCGCGACTACGGGATCGTCCTCTGCTTCGTCGCGCTGTTCGTCGCGCTGAGCCTGTCGACGAGCACGTTCCTGACCGAGCGCAACCTGCTGAACATCCTCGACCAGTCGGCGCCGCTGGGGATCATCACGTGCGCGATCACGATCTGCATCGTGTGCGGGATCTTCGACCTGTCGACGGGCGCGATCTACGGCCTGTCGGCGGTCGTCGCCGCGAAGGTCGCCTCGTCGACGACGCCCGACGTCGGCGTCGCCGCCGGCGTCGTCTGCGGCCTCGGCCTGGGCCTGGCCAACGCGGTCGTCATCCACCTGACCCGGATCAACTCGTTCATCGGGACGCTCGCGACCGGGATCGTCTTCCGCGGCCTGGCCCTGCTCATCACCGGCGGGGCGATCGTGACCGTCACCGACTCCGGGTTCCGCACGCTCGGGCGCTCCGAGCTGCTGGGCGCGAAGTACTCGGTGTGGGTGTTCGTCGTGTTCTTCGCGATCACGGCCTTCCTGCTGGCGCGCACGACGTTCGGGCGCTATGTCTTCGCCGTGGGCGGCAACGAGGAGGCGGCGCGCCTGTCGGGCATCCGGACCGAGCTCGTGCGCGGCGCCTGCTACGCCCTGTCGGGGCTGGCCGCCGGGATCGCCGGCGTCCTGGCCGCGTCGCGGACCGCCTCGGCCCAGGCCGACCTCGGCACCGGGCTGGAGCTGTCGGCGATCGCGGCGGCCGTCGTCGGCGGCACGAGCATCCTCGGCGGCGAGGGCGCCGTGTGGCGCGGCGTGCTCGGCGTCCTCACGCTCGCGATCATCGGCAACGGCTTCGACCTGCTCGGGATCGACTCGACCTACCAGCTCCTCGTCCAGGGCGTGCTGATCCTCAGCGCGGTCGCGGCCGACCAGCTGCTGCGGCGCCGGTGAGGCCGTGCTGATCCTCGGGGCCGACGACGTCCGCGCGCTCGCCGACCCGGCCGCGTGCGTCGAGGCGGTGCGCCGCGCCCAGGTCGACCTGTCGGCGGGCCGCGCCGTCCAGCCGCTGCGGCTGGGGACGGCGCTGCCCGGCGGGGTGGAGCACCTGGCGATGCCGGCGGCGCTGCCGGGCGACGGGGCGCTGGCGCTGAAGTCGATCGTCGTCGCGCCCGGCAACCCGGCGCGCGGCCTGCCGCGGATCGGCGGGGTCGTCCTGCTCATGGACGCCGAGACCGGCGCGGTCCGCGCGCTGCTGGACGCCGCCGCGCTGACGCTCGCGCGGACCGCGGCGGCGTCGGCCGTCGCCACCGACGCGCTCGCGCGGCCCGGCGCGGCCGTGCTCGCCGTCGTCGGGACCGGGCCGCAGGCGGGCGCGCACGTCGCGGCGATGCGGGCCGTGCGCCCGGTCGCCGAGGTGCGGGTCGCCGGGCGCACCCCGCAGCGGGCGGCGGAGGCCGCCGCCGCGATCGCCGCCGCCCACCCGGACCTCGACGTGCGGGCGGCCGAGGACGCGGCCGCCGCCGTCGCCGGGGCCGACGTCGTCTGCACGGTGACGTCCGCGACCGAGCCGGTCGTCCCGGACGCGGCGCTCGCCGCCGGCGCCCACGTCAACGCGGTCGGCGCCCACCACCCGACGGCGCGCGAGCTGGAGTCCGACACGATGGCCCGCGCGACCGTCGTCGTCGACGCGCGCGCCGCCGCGCTGGCCGAGTCGGGCGACTGCCTCATCCCGATCGAGGAGGGCCGCTTCGGCCCCGAGCACGTCGCGACCGAGATCGGCGAGGTGCTGGCCGGGACGCGGCCCGGGCGCCCGTCGGCGGACGCGCTCACCGTCTACGTCTCGCTCGGGCAGGCCGTCCAGGACCTCGCGGTCGCGCGGCTCGTCCACGAGCGGGCGGTCGCCGGCGGGCGGGGGACCGTCGTCGCGCTCTGATCGGGTAGAGGAGGGCCGTGCCCGGCCCGCGCCTCACCGTCCTCTACGACGCCGACTGCGGCTTCTGCCGCTTCTGGGTCGCGCGGCTGCTCGACTGGGACGTCCGCCGCCGGCTGCGCCCGGTGGCGATCCAGTCGCCCGAGGGGCAGCGGCTGCTGGCCCCGGTCCCGCCGGGCGAGCGGCTGCGCTCCGCGCACGTCGTCGACGCCGCCGGGCGGATCCGCTCCGGCGGGGCGGCGCTCTCGATCGTCGCCGAGCAGCTCCCGGCCGGCGCCCCGGTCGCCTGGCTGGCGACGCGCCTGCCCGGCCCGACCGACCGCTTCTACCGCTGGGTGGCCGACCACCGCACGCCGCTGAGCCGGTTCGTGCCCGCCCCGCTGAAGCGGCGGGCGACGGCGCGGATCGCCCGCTGCGCCTGAGCGCGCCTACCGTGTGGTCGCGCATGACCGAGCACGACACCGGGATCCGCATCCCGCTCACCCCCGACGAGGAGCTGCTGGCCGCGCAGTGGCCGCGGGTCGAGTCGCTGCACACCGACGAGGAGCGGCTCGACCGGATGCGGGCCGACCTCGCCCGCGGCTTCGCCGCCCTGGCCGACGTCTCCTGCGGGGTGAGCGTGTTCGGGTCGGCCCGCGTGCGCCCCGACCAGCCCGAGTACGCGCTCGGGCGGGCGGTCGGCGCCGCGCTCGGGCGCGCCGGCTTCGACGTCATCACCGGCGGCGGCCCGGGGCTCATGGAGGCGGCCAACCGCGGCGCCCGCGACGTCGGCGCGCGCTCGATCGGGCTGAACATCGAGCTGCCCTACGAGCAGGTCCCGAACCCGTACCTCGACGTCTCGCTGACGTTCCGCCACTTCTTCGCCCGCAAGGTCTGCTTCGTCCGCTACGCCCGCGGGTTCGTCGTCCTCCCCGGCGGGTTCGGGACGCTCGACGAGCTGTTCGAGGCGCTCGTCCTCATCCAGACCGACAAGATCCGCGAGTTCCCGGTCGTCCTCGTCGGGCGCGAGCACTGGGAGCCGCTGTGGGCGTGGGTCGGGGAGCGGCTGCTGGCCGGCGGGTACCTCGACCGCGAGGACCTCGCCCTGGCGGCGATCGCCGACGAGCCCGACGAGGTCGTCGAGATCATGCGCCGCGCCGCGCTCGCCCAGGGCACGGCGCTCTGAGCCGGCCTCGTCGTCGGCGGCCGGCCGCCGGCGCGCGCGCTTGACGCCGGCGCGGCGGCGCTTGGCCTCCAGCCGACGGGCCCGCGCCGGCGTCAAG
>JADGIB010000405.1 GCA_019683665.1 Solirubrobacteraceae bacterium | reverse complement strand
CCGCATCGCGACGGCGCCCGGCCCCGGCGCGGCTCAGAAGCGGCGCTCGAAGCGCTCGAACGCCGCCCGCTGGGCCCGCAGCGCCGCCGCCTTCTCGGCGTCGGGCAGGAACGCGTGGCGCAGCGAGTCGCGGGCGAAGCGCTTCAGCGCCCGGTAGCCGAAGCCGTGCTCGGTCACGGCCTGCTCGAACTGGGCGGTGAGGTCGGTGCGCGACACGCCCTCGTCGTCGGTGGCCAGCGCGACCGGCACCCCGGCGCGCACGTAGCGCCGGATCGGGTGGCGCCGCCCGCGAACGCCGAGGATCTGGCGGTTGGAGATCAGCGCCGTCTCGACGAGGATCCCGCGCCGCGCCATCGTGCGCAGCAGCCCGGCCGGGTCGCGCTCGTAGAGGACGTCGACGCCGTGGCCGATCCGCTCGGCCCCCGCGACCTCGACCGCCTCGCGGACGTGGAAGCGCAGGTCGGCCGGCGGGGCCAGCCCGGGCACGAGCTCGCCGGCGTGGAGCGTCAGGTGGCCGGCGTCGTAGCGCTCGCGCAGGAAGCGCAGCATCCGCATGTGCAGCCGGTAGTCGCGCAGCGCGACCGGCCCGTCCTCGGGCTGGACGAGGTTGACCGCGACCCAGCGCCCGTCGGCCGCCATCAGCTCGAACCCGAGGGCCATCTGGGCGAAGACGACGTTCGGGGGCGCCCCGCGCGACACCTGCGCCTGGAAGCGGACCGGCAGCGAGCAGGCGCGGTCGGCCGCCGGGGTGTCGCAGGCCAGCAGCTCGCGCTGGCGGGCGATCATCGCGTCGAGCTGCGCGCGGCCCTGGGCGACGAGCCCGCGCAGGCCGGCGTCGAGCAGCCGCCGGTGCTGGGCCTCGAGGTCGCCGGCCCAGCCGGCCTGCTCGGCCAGGGCCCACACCGCGGAGGAGGCCGGGGTGAGCATCGTCTCCAGGTACTGCTCGTTCTGGGCGGCCGCGCGCCGGGTGACCTCGGCCAGCATGTCGCCGGCGCGCCGCGTGTTCGCGCCGCCGAAGCGGCCGAACGTGGCGAAGAAGTGGTCGTGGCCGGAGACCTCGCCGTCGCGGAAGCCCTTCATCGACCAGGCCCGCAGGACGGCGTCGTAGAGCGTGCCGTCGGAGAGGGCGTCGGCCAGCGGCCGCTCGCCCTCGGCGCACGGGCCGGGGCGAGCGACCCAGGTCGTCGTCGAGACGCAGACGCCGTCCTCGGCGCCCCAGCGGACCATCGACTCGGCGTAGACCGAGCCGGACAGGTGGTTGTGGAGGTCGGCCCCCTTCGGCATCGCCCACAGGAAGTCGCGCAGGGCGGCCGGGTCGTCGCGGATCGTCTGCAGGTACCGCGCGGTCGAGCGCTCCGAGGCCGGCGCGGCGGCCGGGAGCGCGAGGAGGGTCAGCGCGGCCGCGAGGGCCGCGATCGGCTTGCTGATCGGGATGCTGCGCACGCGCGCAAGCATCCCCGACGGGGCGGCGGGATCGGTGCGCGCGCAACGAACCGGCGTCGGGTCGTCCGGGTGCCCGGTACATTGCTCGCCCCATGTCCAGTCGCCAGGAAGAGAAGGAGAGGCGCCGGCGCGAGCGCCAGGAGCAGGAGGCCAAGGCGCAGGCGGCGGCGGCGAGGGCCAGGCGGCTGCAGATCGTCGGCGGCGTCGCCGTCGCGCTCGTGGTCGTCGTCGTGGTCGTCGTCCTCGTGCTGTCGGGCGGCGGCGACGACGAGCGCACGATGAACGCCGCCGAGGGCGACGCGTCGACGGTGGCCACCCGCGCCGTCACGCTGCCCGAGCGGCGGATCGAGAACCTCGAGGAGGCCGCCGAGGCGGCCGGCTGCCGGCTCGTCGACCCGCCGAACGAGGGCGCCACCCACGTCGAGGGCGAGGTCGAGTACGAGGCGAACCCGCCGACCTCCGGCAGCCACAACCCGACCCCGGCCGCCGACGGCATCTACGACCCCGGCAACCCGCCCGCGAAGGAGAACTACGTCCACTCGCTGGAGCACGGCCGGATCCTGTTCCAGTACGCGCCGGGCGCCCCCGACGAGGTCATCGGCACGCTCGAGGCGCTCTACGACGAGGAGCTCGGCGGCTTCGGCAGCGGCTACCACATGCTCGTCTTCGAGAACAACACGGGCATGGAGGCGACGTTCGGGGCGACCGCGTGGGACCACGCGATCCTGTGCGACGACCTCTCCGACGAGGCCGTCGACGCGCTGCGCGCGTTCCGCGAGCGCTACACGGACAAGGGCCCGGAGTTCGTCCCGTAGGCCCGGACGCGGAGACGCGGTGCGCGCCGGCGGGCGCGCGCCGCGCCGCGCACCCCGCGGCCCGCCCCCCCCGGGGGGGGGGTATATAAAGAGCTCGCAGAGGGCGCCCCCCCTAG
>JADGIB010000055.1 GCA_019683665.1 Solirubrobacteraceae bacterium | reverse complement strand
CTTCGCATCGCTCCGGGGCCTTTGGGGGGGGGGGCCTGCGGGGTGGGGGGGGCGGGCGGGGGGGGCGGGGGCCGCCGCACGCTGCTGCGCCTGCTGCCCGAGCTGCGCGAGCGCCACGACCCGACGTTCGTCGTCGTCAACGGCGAGAACGCCGCCGGCGGGCTCGGGATCACGCCGAAGATCGCCGACGAGCTGCTCGCCTCCGGGGTCGACGCGATCACGCTCGGCAACCACGCCTACCACCGGCGCGAGATCCTCCCGTACCTCGACCGCGAGCGGCGGATCGTGCGCCCCGCGAACTACCTGCGCTCGCACCCGGGGCGCGGCGTCACCGTCGTCGAGCGCGACGGCGTCCGCCTCGGCGTCGTGAACCTGTCGGGCAACGTCTTCCTCCAGGCGGGCCAGGCGATGTTCCCGGTCGCCGACGCGGCGGTCAGCGAGCTGCGCGGCAGGGCCGACCACATCCTCGTCGACGTCCACGCCGAGGCGACGAGCGAGAAGGTCGGGCTCGGCTGGCACCTCGACGGCCGGGTCACCGCGGTCGTCGGCACCCACACGCACGTGCCGACCGCCGACGCCCGCGTCCTGCCGGGCGGGACCGCCTACATCACCGACGTCGGGATGACCGGCCCGCGCGGCGGCGTCATCGGGGTCCGCAAGGAGCAGGCGATCGAGGCGATGCGCACGCAGATGCCGGTCCGCTTCGACACCGCCGAGGACGACCCGTGGCTCATGGGCGTCCTCGTCCGCTGCTCACAGCCGCTGCGCGCCGACGCGATCGAGCAGCTCCTCGTCCCGGGCTGACGGCGACGCCGGGCGCGGCGGGGCGGGCGGCGTCTCGCCGTCGCGGCCGAGCAGGGCGACGAACGCGAACGGCAGCACCCAGACGACGTAGAGGTAGAACCAGTACGTCGTCCCGAGCTGGAGCAGGAGCAGGATCGCCCCGGCGCCCGCGGCCAGGCCGACGACGTCGCGCCGGCGCGGCAGGAACGCGGCGGCGACGGCGAACACGACCGCGCCGGCCTGGACGAGGACCTGGAGCCCGTCGAGGCCGCCGTACCACCCCCACACCGAGAACGGCGCGTCGCGGTCGAGCTGGAAGCCGAGCGTGCGGTCCCACACGAGCCGCAGGTCGCCCTGCAGCCAGACCGGGAGCATGACGATCGCCGCGGTGACGGCGAACGCGAGCGCGAACCGCGCGACGGCGGCGGCGCGCTCGCGCAGCGGCCGCCCCTGGGTGCCGTGGAGCGCGAGCAGCGGGGCCAGCGACAGCGGCGCGAACTTCGTCAGGCCGGCGAGCGCGGCGAGGACCCCGCGCCGGGCCGGGTGGGCGGCGGCCAGCAGCGTCCAGATCAGCAGGGCGGCGACGAGCGCGTCGTTGGAGTTCGTGCAGAGGCTGAAGAGCGTGAACGGGAAGGCCGCCCACGCGTAGGCGAGCACGAGGCCGAGCGTCGTGTCGCGCAGCCGGCGGCCCAGGAGGAACAGGCCGACCAGGCACAGGAGGTCGAAGACGACCGCGGCGCCGTGCGCGGCCGGGAGGTCGTCCCAGGCGCCGCTCCAGGGCCAGATCAGCTCGAACGGGACGTAGACGAGGTAGTTGAACGGCCCGTAGGTGTCGCCGTGCTCGTTGTTGCGCGGGAAGTCGCCGTAGAGGTGCTCGCCGTCGGTGATCTTGTCGGCGCCGATGACGCCGGCGTAGCCGACGTCGATGACGTTGGAGTCGGTGACGTTCAGCCCGATCCGGAAGCCGACGAGGAAGATCGTCCCGATCGCCAGCCAGTAGGGGGCGCGCGCCCCGCCGAGGAGGTGGCGGGCCGGGGCGGGCGCGCCGCGGCGGTAGCCGATCCACAGCAGCCGCGCGAGCAGGTAGAGGAGCGGCGGGTACGTCGTCGGGACCGACCAGGCGAGGTTCCCATGGCTGAAGAACGCCAGCGAGACCGACAGCGAGCAGAGCGCGAGCAGGTCGAGGTGGCGCATCCGCAGCGGGCGGCGCCAGTCGACGAAGGGCAGGACGAAGAGGACGAGCAGCGGGATCCACACGTACGCGGCGGCGGCGTGGCGGCCGAACGCGCCCGGGTAGCCGCGCGCCATCGTCCACGCGACCTGCGGGCCGGTCCACGCCTCCGTCACCTCGCCGGTCGCGTCCTGGACGATGACCTGGGCGATCTCCTTGCGCCGGCCGTCGACCGTCGCGTAGAACGAGACCTGCCAGCGCGTCTGGCCCTTGAGGAACACGTCGACCGTCGAGCCGGGGAACCTCGCCCGCTCGGCGACGATCTTCGGCACCGCCTCGGCGATCTCGCGCACCTCGGCGCCGGTCAGGAGGCGGCCGGGCGGGCGCTCGTCCAGCGAGGACGGCCGGGTGAGCGCGTTCGGGTCGGCCTGGGTCGTGAGCGTCGGGACGCCGGCCGCCGACGTCGTCGAGCCGGGCGTCGACCCCGTCGCGGCCGCCGCGGCCGCGGGGACGGCGAGGACCAGCGCGAGCAGCGCCGCGACGAGCCACGTCCGTGCGGGGGCCATCGCCGCCACGGTACCGGCCGCCGCCCGCGCTACCCGAGCCCGAAGTGGCCGGCGACGAGCGGCGCGATGTCGCGCAGCGACCACTCGTCGCGCGCGTCGCGCGCGTCCGGCCCGGTCCCGCACCAGGCGAGCACCCCGAGCGAGTCGGACGCGTGCAGCGAGCCGTGGCTGCCGCCGCCCGGGTGCGCGACGCCGCCCCAGTCGGCGAACTCGTAGCCGGGCGCCGCGCTGAGCAGGACGTCCCCGGCGGTGGGGGCGGTGAGGGCCGACCAGACGCGGCCCAGCGCGTCCGGGTAGGCGGGCGTCAGCAGCCGCCCGTCCTCGACGCGGGCGCCGAGGACGTCGAGGTCTCCCTCCAGCGACCAGCGCTCGCCGCGCCGGTCGACGACGTCGCCGCCGGGGGCGAAGCGCAGCTCGGCGTCGCCGTCGGCGATCGCGCCCTCGCCGCTCGACGTCCGCCACATCGCCAGGTCGACGCCGGGGATCGCCCGGGCGGTCCGCACGAGCCGCGGCAGGAGCGCGCCGCGGCCCTCCTCGACGAGCGCGTAGACCATCGCCGAGCGCTGCGCCGGGCAGACGGCGATCTCCGCCTCCGGCGCGTTGTCGCCCGACGGGCGCAGGATCGCGTAGTCGGCGAAGGCGTCGGCGAGGCGGATGACCCGCTCGACCCCGGCGTGCGAGTGGTCGGCGGCGACGATGACCGCGTGCTCGTCGAGGAAGGCGTCGATCCCGCCGGCGGCGTCCATCATCCGCACGATCTGGCGGTCGGCCTGCGCGATCGACTCGACCTGGGCGTGGGGGCCGTGCTTGTGCGACCACGAGTCGTTGTCGGGCAGCGACAGCAGGAGGAAGTCGAACAGGTCCTCGCGCACGAGGTACTCGGCCACGCAGCCGGTGTGGCGGTCGCGGACGCCGGGCAGCCCGAGCTGGGCCCGGCACGGGGTGCGGCGGCTGGAGAAGATGTCGGCGTAGAACAGCTCCCGCGGCCCGAGGACCGGGTGGCGGAAGAGCGCGCCGGCGGCCCGCGAGAGGATGTTGTCGCGCGCCACCTCGTGGCGGTGGCGCCCGCGGTACATGAGGTACGTCGTCCCCGCGGTGCGGACGCCGGCGTCGTCGAGGACCTCGAACACCGTGCGCACGTCCGGCGACAGGTGGTGGCCGTTCATGTTGTAGACGGTGTCCGTGAGCTGGCGCGTGATCCCGAAGCGCCGCGACGCGCTGAACGACGACCCGTACTCGACGTAGCGGCGCTCGGCCCGCGAGTACCAGTTCATCGACGGGATGTGGTGCTCGTCGGGTCCGACCCCGGTGGCGATCGTCGCCGCGCACACCGGGGTGACCGACGGGAAGGCGGCGACGGAGTCGTCGACGTAGACGCCCCGCTCGAGGATCGCGGCGAGCGCCGGGGCCCGCCCCGTGGTGACCGCCCGCTCGAGCATCGAGGGCTTGCAGCCGTCGATCACCGCGAGGACGAGCTTCACGGCGCCCGCTCCGCTACCTCAGGATGCGCAGGCCGGCGTACTTCTCCCCGGCGCGCCGCCGGCCGCCGATGAGCAGCCAGGCGAGGAACGCGACGAGGACGATCGCCAGCGGGGGCACGAGGATCGACACGACCGCGCCGACGAGCGCGGCGGCGTCGGCGTAGACGACGAGCGCCTCGCGCACGGACGCCTCGACCCGGGCGCGGACCCGGTCGAACAGGCCGCGGGCGGCGGCCTGGCCGAGGGCCGCGCACGCCGCGCCGGCGATCAGCCCCGGCCACCAGGCGTAGCCGTGGTCGGCGAGCGTGCCGGCGAAGAGCACGGCGCCGATGCCGATCGCCAGGCCGGCGACGGCGGCGCCGACCGGGCCGTGCTCGACGTAGTCGGCGCCGCGGGCGCGCTGGAGCGCCACCACGACGATGAGCGCGGCGAGCACGGCGAGCAGGAACCAGAAGCCCTCGAGGAACGCGAAGTCGGTGCCGTCGAAGTCGACGCCGAGGTCGGCGCTGGCGAGGGCTCCGGTCGCCAGCGCGGGCAGGAACGGGCGGATGCCGGACGAAGCAGAGACTCCGGCTCCGGTGCAGATGTCGAGAAAGAGACGCATCGGTGCTGTACCGTCACGCTACCCGGCGGCACCACCCGCATGTCTTCACGTCCCCCGACTGGCAACCGCTCGGCCCGTGACCTCGAGCGCTACGCGGCGCTCTTCTCCGGCCGCGCGAAGAGCACGCGCAGCTCGGCGATGCGGGACCTCATGGCGCTCACCGCCCAGCCGCAGGTGATCTCGCTCGCGGGCGGCCTGCCGGACATGACGGTCTTCCCGCCCGAGGTGATGGCGAAGGTCACCGCCCAGATCGCGGCCGAGGCGTCGGCGCGGGCGCTCCAGTACGGGCCGACCGAGGGCCTCGACGACGTCCGCGAGGCGATCGCCCAGGTCATGGCCGCCGAGGGGATGACGGCCATCGAGCCCGACGACATCCTCGTCACGACCGGCGGCCAGCAGGTCATCGACCTCGTCTGCCGCACGCTCGTCGACCCGGGCGACGTCGTCATCGCCGAGGCGCCGACGTACCCGGGCGCGGTGCCGTGCTTCGGCTCGTTCGAGGCCGACGTCGTCCAGATCGCCATGGACGCCGACGGGATGCGCGTCGACGAGCTCGAGGAGACGCTCGACCGGCTCGAGCGCGAGGGGCGCCGGCCGAAGTTCGTCTACACGATCCCGACGTTCCACAACCCGGCCGGGGTGACGATGTCGCTGCCGCGCCGCCGGCGGCTCGTCGAGGTCGCCCGCGAGCGCGAGCTGCTCGTCCTCGAGGACAACCCGTACGGGCTGCTGCGCTTCGAGGGCGAGCCGCTGCCGACGCTCTACTCGCTCGACGGCGGCGAGTTCGTCATCTACCTCGGCACGTTCTCGAAGATCCTCTCGGCCGGGATCCGGGTCGGCTGGGCGGTCGCGCCCGGCCCGGTGTTCCAGAAGCTGAACATCGGCAAGCAGGCGGCCGACCTCTGCTCGTCGTCGCTGTCGCAGCTGTTCGTCGCGACGTACTTCCGCTCCGGCCTGTGGGCGGAGCAGCTCGAGCGCTTCAAGGAGGTCTACCGGCGGCGGCGCGACGTCATGCTCGGCGCGCTCGAGGAGTTCCTCGGGCCCCACGCGGAGTGGACGCGGCCCCAGGGCGGCCTGTTCCTCTGGGCGACGCTGCCCGACTACATCGACACGACGGACCTCCTCGCGCGCGCGCTCGAGAGCGACGTCGCGTTCGTCCCCGGCCGCGCCGCCTACCTCGACGGGCGCGGCGGCTCGTCGATGCGGCTGAACTTCTCCGGGGTGGCCGAGGACGACATCCGCGAGGGCGTGCGGCGCATCGGCCGCGTCGTGCGCGAGCAGGTCGAGCTGTACGGCACGCTGACCGGGTCGGCCGCGGCCCCGGCCGAGCGGGACCGGCCCGACCCGGCGCCCCAGGAGTCGATGGCCGACGTCGTCCCGCTGCCGCGGCGCGCCGGCGGGGACCGGGCGCGCGGGACCCGATGAGCCGGATCGCCGTGCTGAAGGGCGGCCGCTCGCTCGAGCGGCACGTGTCGCTGCGGTCGGGCCAGCGGGTCGAGGACGCGCTGCGCCGCCTCGGCCACGAGGTGACCGGCATCGACGTCGGGCCGGGGCTCGTCGGCCGCCTGCGGGAGCTCGCGCCGGACCTCGCGTTCATCGCCCTGCACGGCCGCGAGGGCGAGGACGGGACGGTCCAGGAGCTGCTCGAGCTGCTCGGCGTCCCGTACACGGGCTCGGGCCCGTCGGCCTGCGGCCAGTGCTGGGACAAGGTGCAGGCCAAGCACCTGATGCGCGACCACGGGATCCCGACGCCGGACTTCCACGCGTTCAGCGAGGCGGCGTTCAAGGACCTCGGGGCGGCCGACGCGCTGCCGGCGATCGAGGAGCGCCTCGAGTTCCCGATCGTCGTCAAGCCCGCGCGCGGCGGCTCGTCGCTGGGGGTGAAGTTCGCCTCGTCGGCGGCGCAGGTCCCGGGCGCGCTCATCGCCGCCTTCTCCTACGACCGCAAGGTCCTGCTCGAGCGCCACGTCGCCGGGCACGACCTCGCGGTGTCGATCGTCGACGGGGAGGCGCTGCCGGTCGTCGAGGCGGTCCCCAACGACGAGGCGTTCTACGACTTCGAGGCCCGCTACGAGATCGGCCGCACGACGTTCGTGTGCCCGGCGCGCCTGTCGGACGAGGACACCGCGCGCGCCCAGGCGCTCGCGCTCGAGGCGTGGTCGCTGTTCGGCTGCCGCGGGTTCGCGCGCGTCGACCTCATGCGCGACGCGCAGACCGGCGAGCTGACCGTGCTCGAGGTCAACGCGGTCCCGGGCCTGACCGACACGTCGCTGCTGCCGCAGGCCGCCGACGAGGCGGGCCTGGGGTTCGACGACCTCGTCGCGCGGATCGTCGAGCTGGCGCTGCCCGGCGTGAGCGCCTGACCGGGGCGCCGCCCGCAGCGGGCGGCGGCGTCGAGGCCTACTGCTCGCCGGCGGCGAAGTCCTCGGGGGTCACCTGGTCGAGGAAGTCCTTGAACCTCTCCACGACCTCCTCGGTGTCCTCGACGTCGTGCTCGAACTCGATCGCCGACTCGGCGATGACCTCCTCGGCGGCGTAGATCGGCGCGCCGGAGCGGACCGCGAGCGCGAGCGCGTCGGACGGGCGCGAGTCGATCTCCAGCTCGCGGCCGTTGACGGCGAGCGTGATCGAGGCGAAGAACGTGTTCTCGCGCAGCTCGGTCACCGAGACCTGCGTGCACTTGACGTCGAGCTCGCCGAGCATGTCGCACATGAGGTCGTGCGTCATCGGGCGCGGCGTCGACGCCCCCTGCAGCTTCATCAGGATCGCGGCCGCCTCGGGGTGCCCGATCCAGATCGGCAGGAACTTGTTGCTGTCGACGGCCTTCAGGAGCACGATCGGCTGCTTGCCGACCATGTCGAAGCTCACGCCGTAGATCACCATCTCCTGCACGTCAAGGCTCCTCGGTCGCCGGGAGGGCTTCGTCCGAGGATAGCGCCGGGGGCCGCGTCCGCCGAGGGGTCCCGGCCGGTTCCTGCCCGGCTACGCTGCGGCCCGATGCCTGATCGAGCCACCGTCCTGCGCCGCCTCGACTGGGTCAAGTGGGTGGCGATCGTGGACGCCGTCCTGCTGGTGCCCCTCGTCATCGCCGCGATCGCCGACGCCGAGGGCGTGATCGACATCCTCGGGCCCGCGCACGGGTTCGGCTTCGTCGCCCTCTGCGCGCTGATCGGGATCGGCGCGCTCGAGGGCCTGTGGGGCTGGTGGTTCCTGATCGTGACGATCGTCACGCTCGGCCCGCCCGGGTCGCTCATCGGCGAGATCCGCATCCGCCGCCGGCTGCAGCGCCGGCCGGCCTGAGTCAGCGCGCCGCGTCCGCGAGCGCGGCGACGAGCGCGTCGAGCGAGCGGACGATCGTGCCGCCGCTGGCGGCGATGAACGCCTCGACCTGGAGGTTGACGTGGGCGCCGCGCTCGCCCGCCTCGCGCAGGTCGGTCCGCAGCCCGAAGCAGCGCAGGCCGAGCGCGGCGGCGTACCCGATCTCGGCCGCGGTCCCGGAGTCGACCTCCTGGCCGTCGAGGTTGGCGGCCAGCAGCGTGCACGAGCGGATCGCCTCGATGTTGCGCGCCCCGATCGCGGCGACGAGCTCGCGGTGGGTCCCGTCGCGGTCGGCGGCGGCGATCTCGGCCGGGTCGGTCAGGGCCCACGGGTCGACGGGCTCGACGACCGCGGCGAGCGCGGGCAGGTAGACCTCGGCGTAGTAGTGGCGGCCGGCGTCGCTGAAGCCGAGCGGGCTGGCGACGTAGCAGCGGGGTCGCGGGCTCACGCCGCGCATGGTGGCGGGTCGGGCCGACGGCGGGGCGTACCGGGGCGCGGACCGGGGTAGCGCACGGACACCAACCGCCGTCCAGGGGAGGACGAGATGAGCACTGCAGCGATCGTCGCGATCGCCGTGATCGCGTCGCTGGTCGTGTTGGCCGCGCTGATGCTGCTGCCGCGGATGCGCCGCCGCGGCGCCGAGCGCCGGATGGCCGAGCGCCGCACGCTGGCGGCCGACCGCGAGCGCGACGCGGCCGAGGAGCGCCGCGCCCGGGCCCGGATGGCCGAGCAGGAGGCCGAGCGCGCCCGCGCCGAGGCCGGCCTGCACGAGTCGCGCGCCGAGCTGCACGAGCACGGCGCCGCCGACGACGAGCTCGACGACGCCGGGTCGCGCCGCTTCGAGCGCGACCGGCGGCTGGCCGGCGGGACGCCGCCGGCGTCCACGACGTCACCCGCCCCGGGCGCCGACCGCGCGGACGATCCGCCCACGGGGCGCTGACCGGCCGGGATGCGGCGCCGCCGAGGATGCGGCGCCGCCGGCCGTCAGCCGTTGTCGCCGAGGTCGATCCCGCAGTGGTCGGACGCGTACTTCGCGATCCGCTCGGTCGCCTCGAGCAGCTTCTCCTGGTCGTTCTGGATGCGGGCCAGGACGTCCTGGGCGTCGGCGAGCGACTCGGGGTCGTTGAGGTCGATGTCCTGGAACGCCTCCGCCCAGCCGCGGAACGTGCCGGCCAGCGTGTCCCACTGCGCGGAGATCTCGCCAGGGGCGTCGACCCCCTCGAGCGCCGTCGCCGCCTCGTCGAACGTCTTGGCGACGTCGGACGCGCTCGTCGGGTCGGGCGCCGACGTGATCTTGTCGTCGACGTCCTGGAGCTGCCGGCAGAAGTCGCCGCCGCCGCCGGACGACCCGGCGTCCGCGGACGACTCGTCGCCGCCGGACGTGTCGGTCCCGCCCTCGGTCGCGGCGGCCGGCGTCGACGCGGCCGCCTGGGTCGACGCAGCGCCGTCGTCGTCGTCTCCGCCGCAGCCGGCCACCGCCAGCAGCAGCGCGGCGGCGAGCGCCGCTGCGATCAGGCGCCCGCGCGCCCCCAGCGAAGTCATGGAGTGCCTCCCCTCGAATGTTGAGGCCGCACAGGATGCCGGGCCGGGCGGCCGGATGCGTCGCGGCCGGGCCGGACGCCCCCGCAGAACGACGAAGCCCCGCCGGAGGCGGGGCCGTTGAGTGGGCGATCCAGGACTCGAACCTGGGACCTCTTCCTTATCAGAGAAGCGCTCTAACCGACTGAGCTAATCGCCCGCGGCCGAGGATGATAGCGAGGGCGCGCGGGCGTGGTCGAGAGGCCGCGGTCAGCGGCGCAGCGCCTCGGCGAGCTTCCGCGCGGCGTCGACGGAGTCGAGGCGCAGCTCGGCCCGGTAGCCGCTGCCCGAGGGGTGGACGACGACCTCGTGGCCGAGCGCGGCGCTGAGCAGGTCGGCGATCTCGGCCGCGGCCGCGGCCTGGTCGGGATGGACCCGAGACGAGCCCGGGCGCGACGCCCGCGCCCCGGACGGGGCGCGGCGGCCGGCGGCGGCGCGGGCGCGCTCCTCGAGGGTGCGGACCGACCAGCCCTCGGCGGCGGCGGCGCGGGCCAGCGCGCGGCGGTCGGCGTGGTCCTCGGCGAGCAGGAGCGCGCGGCCGTGGCCCTCGCTGAGGTCGCCGGACTCCAGCAGCTCGAGCGCCTCGTCGGGGAGGTCGAGCAGGCGCAGGAGGTTCGAGACCGCCACGCGCGAGCGGCCGACGCGGCGGCCGACCTCCTCGCGCGTGAGGCCCAGCTCCTCGACCAGGGCCGCGCAGGCGCGCGCCTCCTCGACCGGGTTGAGGTCCTCGCGCGCCATGTTCTCGATGAGCGCGACCTCGAGCGCCTGGGCGTCCTCGCGGTCGCGCACGAGCGCGGGGACGGTCTCCAGCCCCGCGAGCCGGGCCGCGCGCCAGCGGCGCTCGCCGGCGACGAGCTCGTAGCGGCCGCCGGGCAGCGGCCGGACGAGGACCGGCTGCAGGACGCCGCGCTCGCGGACGGAGTCGGCCAGCCCCTGGAGCGCCTCCTCCTCGAAGCGGCGGCGCGGCTGGTTCGGGTTCGGGTCGATGAGGTCGACCGGGAGCTCGCGCAGCTCGTCGGCGGGCGCGCCCTCGGGCGGCGTCGAGACGGACAGGATCGCCGACAGGCCACGGCCCATCCCCCGCGCGCCCTTGCCGCGGGAGCTCGTGCGCAGGTCGCGGGCGATCGCCTCCTTCACCGGCGGCTCCTCACCCACGCGCGGCCACTTCCTTGGCCAGCTCGAAGTACGCGTCCGAGCCGGGGCAGTGCGGATCGTGGTGGATGACCGGCCGCCCGTAGCTCGGCGCCTCGCCGATCCGCACGTTGCGGGGGATGACCGTCTCGAAGACGAGCGACGGGAAGTGCTCGCGGACCTCGTCCTCCACGTCGCGGGCCAGGCGCGTGCGGCCGTCGTGCATCGTCAGCAGCATCCCGGCGACGGTCAGGTGCGGGTTCAGCTCGCGCTGGACGAGCGAGAGCGTGTCCAGCAGGCCGGCGAGGCCCTCGAGCGCGTAGTACTCGGTCTGCACGGGGATGATGACCCGGTCGGCGGCGACGAGCGCGTTGACGGTGAGCGGCCCCAGCGACGGCGGGCAGTCCAGCAGCGTGAACACGAACCGGTCGCGGATCGGCGCGAGCGCGTCGCGCAGGCGCCGCTCGGAGCCGGGCACCCGCGGCAGCTCGACGTTCGCGCCGGCGAGGTCGGGGCTGGAGGGCAGCACCCACAGGCCGGGGACGTCGCAGCGGTGGAGCGCCGCCTCGGCGGTCGCGTCGCCGCTGATGACGTCGTAGACGTTGGGCTCGAGGTGCTTGGACAGGCCGAGCCCGACCGTGGCGTTCGCCTGCGGGTCGATGTCGACGAGCAGCGTCGGATAGCCGGCCTCGGCGATGCACGCGGCCACATTGACCGCCGTCGTCGTCTTTCCCACGCCGCCCTTCTGGTTGGCGACCGCGTAGATCGTGCCCATCGCCCCGCCACGGTACCGGCCCGCCCGGTCGGCCCGGGCCGGGCCGCGATTCGCCCGCGAGCGAACGGTCGGCGTCAGGCGGCCAGCGGCCGCTTGCGGGCCATCCCCGGGCGGCGGGGGAAGCGCGCGGGCGTCGGGCGGACCTTCGCGTAGACGTGGAGGGTGCGGTGGTCGGCGCCGGGCCGGGGCGGGACGGCGACGACCTCCCGCGGCTCGAGGCCGACGATCTCGGCCGCCGCCGCGCCGGCGCGCTCCTCGGCCTCGTCGCGGCGGCCCTTCCAGGCGACGAGGACCCCGCCCTCGCGCAGCAGCGGCGCCGCGTACTCGACGAGCACGGCGAGCGGGGCGACCGCGCGGACGCTGACGACGTCGACGTCGCGGGCGTCCCACGCCTCGGCCCGCGCGCAGACGATCCGGGCGTTCCCGGCGGCGCAGGCCTCGACCGCGCGCTCGAGAAACGCGCACTTGCGCACGAGGCTCTCGACGAGGTCGACGCGGGCGCCCGGCAGGGCGACGGCCAGGGGCAGGCCGGGAAAGCCGGCGCCGCTGCCGAGGTCGGCCAGGCGGGCGGCGGCGCGAACCGGCTCGAGCGCCAGGGCGGCGAGCGAGTCGGCGACGTGGGCCTCGACGGCGACGGCCGGGTCGCGGACCGTCGTCGGCGCGGTGTCGTCGTCGCGCACGAGGCGCAGGAGGGCGGCAAGGCGCTCGGCCGCGCCGGCGGGGAGGTCGTGCGCGTCCGCGAGGTCGTCGAGGCGGGCGCGCCAGGCGTCGTGGTCGTCCATCGCCCGCCATCCTGGCGCGTCGCGCGCCGCGACGTCCCGCGGCCGCCCCGGGAGCGGGCGTGCGATCCTGGCCTCCATGCCGCCCGCGCTGCGCCTCGAGCTGCTCCCCGGCCGCCTCGCCGTCGCCCGCCTCGACGAGGACGCCGGGCCGCCGGCCTGGGCCTTCGCGGCGCCGGGCCTGGCCGCGGTCGTGCGCCGCCGCGGCGAGGTGTCGGTCGTCTGCGCCGAGGCGTCGGTCCCCGCGGGCGCCCGGGCCGAGCGCGGGTGGCGGCCCTCGAGGTCGCCGGCCCGCTCGACTTCGCGCTCACCGGCGTCCTCGCCGGCCTCGCCGTCCCGCTCGCCGAGGCCGGGGTGTCGATCTTCGCGCTGGCGACGTACGACACCGACGTCCTCCTCGTCCGCGAGGCGCAGCTCGACGCGGCGATCGCGGCGCTGCGCGCGGCCGGGCACGACGTTTCACGTGCTTCGTGACGGTGAAACACGCGGCGGGCGTCACGGCGGGCGGCGGGCGGCGGCCGCTCAGCCGGCCAGCCGCGCCGCCCGCGCGCGCTCGCGGGCGATGACGTCGGCGTACCGCTCGACCATGTCGCGGAAGCGCCGGTGGGCGTGCTCGTCGATCTCCGGCGTCAGGCGCGCCTCCAGCACCGGGAGGACGTCGTGGACGAGGGCGCGGCCCCGGGCCATCCACTGGTAGTACGAGCGGCCGCCGTGGTGGTAGGGGCCGTAGAGCTTCGTCGCCGGGAAGCGCGCCATCAGCCACTCGAACAGCGCGGCGTGGCGGACGTGCATCCGCAGCGTCACCTGCGGCTGGCGCCCGTCGCCGCCGAAGTGGCCCTCGCCCACGAGGATGCCGACGAAGAGGCCCTCGTCGAAGTCGCTCAGCCCACCCATCGCCGGAAGTGTTTCACCGTCGGGTTCGACGTGAAACGCGCCGGCTACGCGTCCTCGAGCATCGGGGCGACGACGAGGTGGCGCTCGGGCTCGTCGCCCTCGCTGTACGTCTCCACGTCGCCGCGGTCGCGCAGGTGCTCGTGGACGAGCTTGCGCTCGCTGGCGACCATCGGGTCGAGCGCGACCGGGCGCCCGGTGCGCACCGCCTCCTCGGCGGCCTCGTCGGCCTGGCGGCGCAGCGCGCCCGCGCGGCGGTCGCGGTAGCCGGCGGCGTCGATGACGATCCGCAGGTCGCTCGGCCGCCCGTGGAACACGATCCGCTGGGCGAGGTGCTGGACGGCGTCGATCGTCTGGCCGTGACGGCCGATGAACAGGCCCAGGTCCTCCCCGACGAGCGTCCCCGTCACCACGTCGCCGTCGGCCCTGACGACGATCTCCGCATCGAGGTCGAGCGCGTCCACGACGAGCTCGAGCAGCTCCTCCACCGCTTCCTGGGCCTTGTCGATCTCGCTCACCGGCGCCGTCCTGATCGCTTCTTCTTCTTGCGCCGCGACGGCGGCGGGGACGACCGCGGTCGCGACTCGGCCCGGCCCCCCGACTCGGCGGGCGCGGCCGTGCCGCGGGCCCCGCCCCGGCCGCCGCCGGCGGCCTGCTGCTGCTGCTCCTGCGCGGCGGCCCCGCGCCCGGCCCACCGCCCGCAGAACCCGGTCGGCTGCGACGGCGCCCTCGCGCCGCCCGCGGCCGCGAGCGCGGCCTCGGCCTCCCACTGGCGGTCCCAGCGGCGGCCGAGCGTCTCGCGGATCGTGAACTGCTGCAGCAGCGTCCACACGTTCGTCGTGATCCAGTAGACGAGGAGGCCCGCCGGGAAGCCGATGATGAACGGCACGAAGATCACCGGCAGCGCCAGCATGATGAGGCGCTGGTTGCGGTCCATCGTCGGCTGGGACATGACCAGCGTCGAGACGACCTGCGTGCCGACGTAGAGGAGGATGAGGATGACGAGCGTCGCGCCGCCCGCCTTGCTCGTGATGTCCGGGATCCCGAGGAAGCTCGCGTCCGGGATGCTGCCGCAGGCCTTGGGGAAGCCGTTGCCGGTGAGCTCGACCCCGTTCGGCGCGTTGATCTCCGGGCAGATGTCGTACCGGAGATCCATCCGGAGCATGTAGAAGAGGGAGATGAAGACCGGCAGCTGGAACAGGAGCGGCAGGCAGGCCCCGAAGGGGTTCACCTTGTTCTCCTGGTAGAACCGCATCATCTCCTGGTTGAGACGCTGGCGGTCGTCCTTGTACTTCTGCTGCAGCTCCTTGATCTGCGGCGAGAAGCGCTGCAGGGCCTTCATCGACTTGTACTGGCGGATCGCCAGCGGCAGGAGCGCCGCGCGCACGACGACGGTCATCGCCACGATCGACCAGCCCCAGCTGAAGCCGAACGTGTCGTGGAAGAAGACGAGGACCGCCCCGAAGACGTCGATGAGCGGCTGGAGGATGTTCGCGAAGACAGGCATGGCTCAGGGGTCCCGGCGCGCGCGGGCCGGCGCGGCGAACAGCCGCTGGTCCTCGACGAAGTCGACGCCGCCGTCGGACCAGGGGTTGCAGCGCAGCAGCCGCCACCCGGCGAGCACGAGGCCCCGCAGTATGCCGAACTGGCGGATCGCGTCGACGGCATAGGCCGAGCACGTGGGGTGGTACCGGCACCGCCGCGGCAGCAGCGGCGAGATCACGCGCTGGTAGGCGATGATCGGCGCGGTCGCCACGGTGCGGGCCACGCGGCTCATCGCTTCGCCGCCGCGGCCGCCTTCTCGAGCAGCTCGGCCAGGGCGCCCTGGACGCCGGCCAGGCCCTCGCGCTCGGCCAGCTCGCGCGCGTCGGGCCGGGCGACGACGACGACGTCGACCCCGTCCGGGAGGCCGGGGTCGGCCTGGGCCACGGCCTCGCGCAGCAGCCGCTTCACGCGGTTGCGGTCGACGGCGCCGCCGACCTTGCGCGACACCGAGACGCCCAGGCGCGCCTCGCCCTCCCCGCTGCGGGGGAAGGCGTAGAGCACGAAGTACCGATTGCCGTGGGAGCGCCCCTGGCGGTAGACCCGCTCGAAGTCCGCGCTCCGGGTGAGGCGGCCGCGCTTGGCCCGCCCGGACACGGTCAGACGGTGAGGCGCTTGCGCCCCTTCGCGCGGCGGCGCTTCAGGACGAGACGCCCGGCACGCGTCCGCATGCGGGCGCGAAAGCCGTGCGTGCGAGCGCGCTTGCGCTTCTTGGGCTGGTAGGTGCGCTTCATGGGACGCCGCAGTCTACCGCGTCCCCGCCGGTCGCCTCTCCCGGGCCCGTCCACACCTCCGTCCACACCCCGTCCACACGTCCCCACCCCGCTCCCTGTCTCATATACACAACACCGCGCCCACGAGAC
>JADGIB010000404.1 GCA_019683665.1 Solirubrobacteraceae bacterium | reverse complement strand
GGCGCCCGCCGCCCCGCGGCGCACGGTCGTCATCCGCGGCCGGGCCGCCGCGCCCGCGACGACCGCCCGCCGCCGCCCCGCGCGGCGCCCGAGCGAGCGCGTCGCCCACCGGCCCGACCGCGTCGCCCTGTGGGCGTTCGGCCTCGGGCTCCTGCTCATCCTCGTCGCCGTCCTCAGCGCGCTCGGCGCCTGATCCCGGCGGGCCGCCGCCCGCGCCCGCGCCGCCGCATCCGCGTCGCGCGCCGTCGCGTCCGCGAGGCCGCGCGCCGCCCGCCCGTGCCCATCGAGCGCGCCACCCGCTCCGCGCCGCGCCGGTCACGCCCGCCGCGGACTGCCGCGAGCCCCCGCGCGCGCCCCTTGCGCGCGGCCGACGTCGCGTCGTATGCTTACGAATCGTAAGGTGGTGTCGGTGGTGAAGTGAGGGGCCGGCGCACCGCCATCCCCGCGTTCCCCGCTCCGAAGGGTCCGTTCGATGAAGACCGCGATGAGCCGTTTCCCCGTCCACGACGAGCTGACGGCGCCCCCGGCGTCGCTGCCGGTCCTGCGCGGCGCGATGTCGACCGCCGGCCAGCTCCCGAACTTCCTCGCCGTCCTCGCCGGCTCTCCGGCGGCGTTGCGCGGCTACGTGCGCCTGCGCGGCGAGCTGCGCAACGGCACGCTGCCGAAGGCGACGCTGGAGCGCATCTCGCTCGCGATCGCCGAGCACCACGGCTCCGAGCCGGGCATCGCCCTGCACACGCGCACCGCCCGCGCCGCCGGCCTGGGCATGGACGAGATCGCCCGCGCGCGGCGCTTCGACTCCGAGGATCCGCGCGAGGCGGCCCTCCTGCGCCTCCTGCACGCACTCGTCACCCAGCCGGGCCCGCCGCCGATCCACCTCCACGAGGAGGCGCTCGAGTCCGACTGGACGTCGGAGCAGATCCTCGAGGCGATCGCCTACGCCGCGCTCGAGACGTTCACGGCGTTCGTCAACGTGGCCGGCAACATCCCCGTCGACGGCTCCACGGAGGAGACCCGCCTGCTGCGCGCCGCGTAGGCTCTGGGGCGATGGAACCCCAGACCGACGAGGCGCGGTCCCGGGCCGGCGGATGCTGTCCGCACCTGCACGAGGCGGTCGAGTTCATCGGCCGGCGCTGGACCGGCGCCATCATCGAGGTGCTGCGCCAGGACGGGCCGCTGCGCTTCTCGGAGATCGTCCAGGCGATCCCCGGCCTGTCGGACCGCCTGTGCTCGGAGCGGATGAAGGAGCTCGAGGCCCGCGGCGTCGTCGAGCGGACGGTGCACCCCGGCCCGCCGGTGCGGGTCGAGTACGACCTCACGCCGATGGGCCGGGCGCTCGAACCGTCGCTCAGCGCCCTGCGGGCCTGGGCGCACGAGTGGCTCTAGCCGGGCGCTAGAACGCGAGCTGGAGCGGGTTCTCCAGCAGCTCGCGGATGCGGGCCAGGAAGCGGGCCGCGTCCGCGCCGTAGAGGATCCGGTGGTCGCAGGTCAGCGTCATCGTCATCGTGTGACGCGCGACGAGCTCGCCGTCGCGGACGACCGCGCGCGGCTCGATCGCCCCGACCGCCAGGATCGCCGCCTGCGGCGGGTTGATCACGGCGGTGAAGTGGGTGACGCCGAACATGCCGAGGTTCGAGACGGTGAACGTGCCGCCGGCGAGCTCCGGCGGGCGGATCGAGCCGTCGCGGACGCTGGCGGCCAGCTCGCGCGTCGTGCGCGCGATCTCGCCGAGCGACTTGCGGTCGGCGTCGAACACCGTCGGGACGATGAGCGCGTCGTCGGCGGCGACGGCGACCCCGACGTTCACCCGCGAGTGCAGCTCGAAGCGGCCGTCCTTGTAGGAGCCGTTCGCGCGCGGGAACTCGCGCAGCGCCAGCGCCGACGCCTTCACGACCATGTCGTTGAACGACGGGACCGCCTGGCCCTCGACGGCGGCGGCCTTCAGCTGGGCGCGCAGCTCGCGCGCGGCCTCCATGTCGACGTCGGTGGAGACCGTGAACTCCGGCACGGTCGCCTTCGACTCGGCCATGCGGCGCGCGATGACCTGCTGGGTGCGGTTCAGCTCCTCGTAGGTGACCTCGCCCTTGTTGCCGGCGCCGGTCGTCGCCGGCCCCTCGGCGGCGGGCGCCGCGGCGGGCGCGGCGGCCGGGGCGGGGGCGTCCGGCGCCGCGACGGGGGCGGCCGCGCCGCGCCCCTCGAGCGCCGACAGGACGTCGGCCTTCACGATGCGCCCGGCCGGGCCGGTCCCGGTGACCTGGCGCAGGTCGAGGTCGTTCTCGCGCGCGAGGCGGCGGGCGATGGGGGAGGCCTTCACGCGCTCGCCCGAGCCCGAGCCGTTCGCGGCGGCGCCGACCGCGGCGGGGGCCGGGGCCTCGGCGGCGGCGGGCGCGGCCGCGGGGGCGGCCGCCTCGAC
>JADGIB010000054.1 GCA_019683665.1 Solirubrobacteraceae bacterium | reverse complement strand
CGCGAGCGCTTCGACCTCGGCGACCGGCCGATCGCGCTGAGCGTGTCGGCCAGGCGCCCGCACAAGAACCTGCCGCGGCTGCTGGAGGCGCTCGCGCTCATCCCGGCCGAGCGGCGGCCCGTGCTCGTCGTCCCCGGCTACGGGACGTTCCACGACGACGCGCTCGCCGCCGACGTCGCCCGGCTCGGGATCGCCGGCGACGTGCGGATGCTCGGCTGGGTCGACGACGCCGAGCTCGAGGGCCTCTACGCCGAGGCGGCCGTCTTCGTCTTCCCGTCGCTCTACGAGGGCTTCGGCCTGCCGGTGCTGGAGGCGATGGCCCGCGGCGTCCCGGTCGCCTGCTCGGACCGCGGCGCGCTGCGCGAGGTCGCCGGCGACGCCGCCCGCGTCTTCGACCCCGAGCGGCCGCGCGCGATCGCCGACGCGATCGAGGCGATCCTCGCCGACCCCGCGCTCGCCGACCGCCTGCGCGCCGCCGGGCGCGAGCAGGCCGCCCGCTTCACCTGGCCCAAGGCCGCGCAGGGCGTGCTCGCCGGCTACGAGCGCGCGCTGGCCGGCCCGCCGCGCTGAGCGGGATCACGACGCCTCGCCGGCCCGGCGCGAGCGGCGGGGGGGCGCGACGCCGCCGCTTTGCTCCCCTCGATGGCCCGGTTGTCGGATCGAGGTCGCTGTGCGACCGGGATCCGACAACGGCGCGCCGGCGCGGGGCGTCGCCCGCGCTGGCGGAGGGCTAGGCCGCCTTGACCGCGCGGATCCCGACGACGCGCTTGGCCGACACGAACACGTCGTGCTGCGCGAAGTGGGCCTCGGCGGCGGCGCGGAAGCGCGTCTCGAGCGCCGGGTCGTAGAGGTTGTACGACGACCAGTAGCCGACCAGCGCGTCGGCGGAGTCGAAGCGCATCTCGTCGGTGAACTCGTGGCGCTCGACCGTCGCGAAGCGGGCCTCGCACCAGCGCGGCGCGTCGTCCTCCATGAACGCCTGCGCCGGCGTCGCGCCCGGCACCGGCTCGCCGAGCAGGCCGTGGTGCAGCTCGCGCAGCTCGCGGTTGTTGCGCCGCGACGGCCCGCAGAAGAACAGGACCCCGCCCGGGACGAGCAGCTCGTGGATGCGGTCGATGAGCCGCTCCTGGTCGTCGGCGTAGTAGAGCGCGTAGCAGGCGAGCACCCGCTCGAAGCGCTCGTCGCACGGGCGGTCGACGAGGTCGTCGAAGCGGCCGCAGAGCGTGCGCACGTTGCCGGGCGCGCCGGCGGCGATGACGTCCAGCGACGCCTGCGCGGCGTCGACGGCGAGGATCGAGCGCACGTGCGGGGCCAGGCGCAGCGTCTGCTGGCCGGTGCCGGCGCCGAGCTCGAGCACGCGGTCGCCGGGGCCGGCGCCCAGCAGCTCGAGCGCCCAGCCGGTCATGTCGCCCGTCGAGTAGCGGGCGTGCGCGGCGTTGCGGGCCTGCAGCGCCGCGGTGTCGGTGTCGAAGCGTCCGATCTGGCTCATCCGGAGGGCACCTCCGCGGTCGGGGACAGCAGGCCGCGCCGGCGCGAGCGGCGCACGACGGTGGCGAGCGTGCGGTCGAACGCGAGCGCGTCGAACGGGGCCAGGCCGTCGGTCCGCTCGCGGTAGAACGCCTCGAGGCGGTCGGCGGCGTCGAGATGCTCGTCGCCCCACCAGAACGGGTGGACGAGGAGCTGGACGGTGTCGCACGGCGGCTCGCGCAGGACCGGCCGCGGGTCGCCGTGGCGCCAGGAGCCGGCCGAGTCGGCCAGGTAGCAGCGCATGAGCGGCGCCGCGTACGCGTTCACCATCCCGCACACCTCGGCGACCGGGGCGAGCGCGGCGACGAGCGGGTCGGCGGGCCGGTGGAACGAGATCGCCCGGACCGGCTCGCCGAGGACGGCCTCCAGCCGCTCGCGGCACGCCTCGATCTCGGGGCGGACGTCCTCGAGCGCCAGCCCCTCGCGCTCGCCGCGCGGCCCGAGGTCCATGTGCAGGCCGACGTCGTGGCCCTGCCCGCGCAGCGTCGCGAGCGCGCGCCGGGACGCCGGGTCGTCGAGGTCGTAGAGCGGCGAGTCGACCATGACGAGGAACGTCGCCTGCACGCCCGCCTGCGCCTCGACGTCGCCGAGCGCGACCGCGCGCTCCAGCGACAGGTCGACGTCGTGGCGCACGACGAGCCCCGGCCGGTCGACGCCGTCGGCGAGCGGGCGCACGGCGTGGCGCTCGCGGGCGATCGCCAGCAGCTCGCGCAGGAAGTCGTAGGTGAAGTCCCCGGCCCAGGCGGTCACGTGAGGTCACTCACCTTCGCGCCGCCGCCGAGCTCGGCGAGCCGGTCGGCCAGCTCCAGGAACGCCGTGCGCGCGCCCGGCCCGTCCGCGTTGCGGAACGGGGCCGCGTCCTCGGGCGTCGCCGACGACAGCGCGACCGACGCCTTCAGGCGCTCGTAGGGGTCGAACGACGCGGAGTTCAGCCACACGTGCACGGGATGGAAGTCGAAGATCCGCAGCCCGGGCGGGTCGAGCAGAGCGGCCGTCGACCACTGCGCCCGGGGCGCGTACATCTCCATGTTGTCCTGCCAGACGTACGGAAGGCGCACGAGCCGCCCCGCGGGGCTCCACTGCTCGACCGCCTCGACGTGCGTCGCGTGGGGCAGGAACAGCGACACGTCGACCTCGACGTCGCTGCCGCGCAGGAGCACGTCGTGCAGCGGCGTCGACTGCAGCAGGCAGTGGGTGCGGACCGCCCGCGCGCCCGGGACGAGCGCCGCGCAGTGGGCGACGACCGCCTCCGGGGTGGCGCCGTGCGAGGAGCCGGGCAGGAAGTTCGGGTGCAGGCCGAGCTCGAACAGGTCGGGCCGCTCGCGCAGCCGCTCGACGGCCGGGCTCGCGTGGGTGACGAACCAGGTCGCGCGCACCCCGCGCTCGATGAGCGCCTGCGCGGCGTCGTCGATCATGAAGTCGGGCGCCCAGTCGACGTCGAGCGTGAGCGCGGCGCGCGGGGCGGTCACGAGCGCACCAGCTCCCGCTCCAGGCCCGCCTCGAACCCGATCGGCTCGGGGACGCCGAGGACGCGCTCGCACTTGCGCCGGTCGGCGACGAACGCCGGCGGCTCGCCCTCGCGCGCCTCGAACACCGGCTCGCGCCCGAGCACGCGGCCGATCGCCTGCGCCATGTCGCGGATGCCGAGCGCCTCGGCCCCGCCGACGTTCACGACGTCGAGCGCGCCCGGCTGCGGCGGCCGCTCGACCGCGGCGATGACGGCGCGGGCGACGTCGGCGGCGTGGATCGGGCTCGTGACGAGGCCGCGCTCGCCCTGCACGTGGACGGGGCGGCCGCGCTCGACGCGGTCGATCAGGTCGGCGACGAGCCGCTCGTCGCGGACGGCGCCGTACGCCGTGAAGATCCGCAGCGCGCGCACCGGCAGCAGCGCCGCGTACGGGGTGGCCAGCAGCTCGGCCGAGCGCTTCGAGGCGGCGTAGACGCCGCGCACGCGGACCGGGGCGTCCTCGTCGAGCGGCTGCGGGCGCGGCGCGTAGACGGTCGCGGTCGAGGCGAGCACGACCTGCCCGGCCCCGGTCCGGGCGGCGTGGTCGAGCAGCGCCGCGGTCGCGGTCACGTTCACGGCGACGACGCCGGGCGCGCAGGCGGGGAAGTCGCGGTACTCGCGCGCCTGGGCGAGGTGGACGATCGCGTCGAGGCCGCCGGGGAGGCCGGCGGCGAACCCGGGGTCGGTCAGGTCGGCCCGGATCGTCGCGACGCCGGGCACCGGGGAGCGGGCGAGCGCGACCAGCTCCCAGCCGGCCGGCGCCTGGCGCACGACCTCCCGGCCGATCAGCCCGGTCGCGCCGGTCAGCAGGATCCGCATCGGCCGCAGACTATCCGCGCCGGTCCCGCAACCCGGGCGCGTAGCCTCCGTCTCCGCTTCCGACCCCATGTGCGGCATCACGGGCATCCTCAACCTCGACGGCGACCCCGTCGCCCCGCGCGTCGTGCGCGCGATGGCCGACGCCGTGCGCCACCGCGGGCCCGACGGCGAGGGCACCTACACCGACGGGGCGCTCGGGCTCGGGCACCGGCGGCTGGCGATCCTCGACCGCACCTCCGCCGCCGAGCAGCCGATGGCGACGCCGGACGGGCGCTTCGTCCTCACCTACAACGGCGAGGTCTACAACTTCCAAGAGCTGCGCCGCGAGCTCGAGGCGCACGGCTGGCGGTTCCGCTCGCGCGGCGACACCGAGGTCGTCCTCTACGCGCTGGCCCAGTGGGGCGAGGACGCGCTGCGCCGCTTCAACGGCATGTTCGCGTTCGCGCTCTGGGACCGCGACCGGCGCGAGCTGCTGCTGGCCCGCGACCGCTACGGGATCAAGCCGCTCTACTGGGCCCGCCGCGGCGACGCGCTCCTGTTCGGCTCCGAGGTCAAGGCGCTGCTCGCCCACCCGGACATGCGCGTCGAGGTCGACCGCCGCGCGCTGCTGGAGTACTTCACGTTCCAGAACCTGTTCACGCGCCGCACGCTGTTCGCCGGCGTCCAGCTCCTGCCGCCCGGCTCGGTCCTGCGCGTCCGCGCCGACGACCGCGGCCCGATCGGCGAGCCGCGCGCCTACTGGGACTTCGACTTCCGCGAGCCCGACGAGCGGCGGGCCGACGAGCGCGAGTACCTCGAGGAGCTCGACCGCCTCTTCCGCCAGGCCGTCAACCGCCAGCTCGTGGCCGACGTCCCCGTCGGCACCTACCTGTCGGGCGGCATGGACTCCGGCTCGATCACCGCGGTCGCCGCGCCGCAGTTCGACCCGCTGCACAGCTTCACCGTCGGCTTCGACCTGTCGTCGGCCTCCGGGATGGAGCTCGCCTTCGACGAGCGCGAGAAGGCCGAGCGGATGTCGTACCTGTTCAAGACCGAGCACTACGAGATGGTCCTGAAGGCGGGCGACATGGAGCGGGTCATGCCGGCGCTCACCCGCCACCTCGAGGACCTCCGCGTCGGCCAGTGCTACCCGAACTTCTACGCGGCCCGCCTGGCCTCGAAGTTCGTCACCGTCGTCCTGTCGGGCGCCGGCGGCGACGAGCTGTTCGGCGGCTACCCGTGGCGCTACTACCGCGCCGTCGTCAACGACTCCTTCGACGACTACGTCACGAAGTACTACGCGTTCTGGCAGCGGCTGCTGCCGCCCGACCAGATCGAGCGCGTCTTCGCCCCGATCTGGGACGACGTCCGCGACGTCGACACCCGCGCGATCTTCGCCGGCGCCTTCCACACCCACGCGCCGGAGCTCACCCGCCCCGAGGACTACATCAACCACTCGCTCTACCTCGAGGCGCGCACGTTCCTGCACGGCCTGCTGCTCGTCGAGGACAAGCTCTCGATGGCGCACTCGCTCGAGACGCGCCTGCCGTTCCTCGACAACGACCTCGTCGACTTCGCCCAGACCGTCCCGGTCGGGCTGAAGCTCGGCAACCTCGGCGAGGTCGTCCGCCTCGACGAGAACGAGCCCGGCTGGAAGACCGAGCGCTTCTTCCACAACGCCCGCGACGGCAAGCTCCTCCTGCGCCAGGCGATGGAGCGCCACGTCCCGCCGGACGTCACCGGCCGCGAGAAGCAGGGCTTCGCCGCCCCGGACGCGTCCTGGTTCCGCGGCGAGTCGATCGACTACGTCCGCCGGCGGCTGCTCGACGGCGACGCCCGCATCTACGACTTCCTCGACCGCGACGCGGTCCGCGCCCTCGTCGACGAGCACCTCGCCGGGCGCGCGAACCGGCGCCTGCTGATCTGGTCGCTGCTCTCGGTCGAGGAGTGGTGCCGGACGTTCCTGGCCGCCTAGCCGGCGCCAAGGTTCGTGGAGCCTCCACGATGCGGACCGCCGCCTCGTGGGGGCAGGATCGCCCCCATGATTCGATGCAGCGCAGGGATCCTGCTCGGCGTCCTCGCGCTCGCCGCCCCGGCGAGCGCGGCGCCGTTCACCGCCGGGACCGGACACGACGCGCAGGTCGCCGTCGGCCCCGACGGGACGGGCCACGTCACGTGGCTCACGGACGTGGGTGGCGACGGGCGCGTCGCCTACTGCCGCGTCCCGGCCGGCGGGGAGGCGTGCGAGCGGACCGAGGTCCTCGCGTTCCCGACCGCGGGCGGCAACGCCCAGTCCGTGCACTCGACCCCGCAGGTGTTCGTGCCCTCCGACGAGCGCGTCGTGCTCGTCGCCAGCTGCTGGAACTGCGGGGCCGGCGGCATCACGAACCGCACCTTCCAGTGGACGTCGACCGACGGCGGCGCCTCGTTCGGCCCGCCGGTCGAGCGCGCCCGCGGCCTCATCGCCGACGGCCAGGGCGCGCTGCTGCCCGAGACCGACACGCTGCTGATCGTCGGCGGCGGCAAGCTCCAGGCGATCGGCGACGCGCCCCTCGGCACGCCCGAGATCACGCTCTCCACGACCCCGGTCATCGAGTCGCCCGCCGTGGCGCCGGTGCCCGGCACCGACCAGGTCGTCCACGTCTCCGGCGACCTCGACCGGCTCGAGCACGCCCTGTACGCCGGCCCGCAGAGCGCGGCGGCGATGGACGTCGAGGGCAACTGGCTGCGCGGGCAGCCGGTCCCCGGCGGGGCGCCCGGCGCGCGCGGCGCCTCCCTGGCCGCCGGCCCCGGCGGGCTGCGCCTCGCCTTCCGCGTCGGCGGCGGCGGGAACACGATCCGCGTCAGCGCCTGGGACCCGGCCGCCCGCGCGTTCGGCACCCCGCGCGACGTCGTGCGCGGCGGCGGCGCCGACGAGCCCGACCTCGCGCAGGACCCGGGCGGGGCGCTGGCGCTCGTGTGGCGGATCGACGCGTTCGGCCGGCGCCTGCGCTACGCCCGCGCCGCGACCGCGGACGGCCCGTTCAGCCCGGCTGCGCTGCTGGCCCGCGGCGAGGCGTTCATCGACCCGCAGGTCGCGGCCGGCCCCGGCGGCAGCGGGTTCGCGGTGTGGGGCGGCCTGTCGGGCGAGGTGCGCGTGACCGCCCTGCCGCCCGCGGTCTCCGCCGCCTACCGCGGGGCGATGCGCACCATCCGCGCCCGGGACGCCCGCCTGCGCTACCGGCTGCGCATCCCGCGCGGCTGCGTCCACCCGGGCCAGAGCTTCACCGCCGCGCTCGGGTGGAGCCGGCGCCACAGCGGGGTCACGGCCCGCGTGCACCGCGTCACGTTCCGGATGGGCAGCCAGACGCGCGTCGACACGGCGTCGCCCTTCCGCCAGACGCTGACGGTGCCGGCCGACGCCGCGCCGGCCTCGCGGCTCACCGTCCGGGCGCGCGCGAGCGTCAGGGACGGCGGCCGCCCGGTCTCCGGGCGGGCGCTGACGGGCGTCGTGACGGTCTGCGACGCGTAGGCGCCGATCCGCGGGCGCGCCCGGATTCGGGCGCGCCCGCGCGGGGCAGTCGCGGCCCATGCAGATCGGCTTCTTCCTCTCCTGCGAGGAGTACGCGCCCGCGCAGCTCCTCGACCAGGCCCGCCGCGCGGAACGGGCCGGCTTCGACGCGCTGTGGATCTCCGACCACTACCACCCGTGGACCGGCGCCCAGGGGCAGTCGGCCTTCGCGTGGTCGATGATCGGCGCGCTCTCGCAGGTCACGACGCTGCCGGTCACGACCGGGGTCACCTGCCCGACGCTGCGCATCCACCCGGCGGTCGTCGCCCAGGCGGCGGCGACGAGCCAGGTCCTCCTCGACGGCCGCTTCCGCTTCGGCGTCGGCAGCGGCGAGGCGCTCAACGAGCACGTCCTCGGCGACCGCTGGCCCGAGGCCGACGAGCGCCTGGAGATGCTCGAGGAGGCCATCGAGGTCATCCGCCTGCTCTGGACCGGCGAGCAGGTCAGCCACCGCGGCCGCCACTACCGCGTCGAGAACGCCCGCATCTACACGCTCCCCGACGTGCCGCCGCCGATCCACGTCTCCGGCTTCGGCCCGAAGGCGACCGACCTCGCCGCCCGGGTCGGCGACGGCTACTGCACGACCGCGCCCGACGGCCTCATCCGCCGCTTCCGCGAGCGCGGCGGCGGCGACAAGGTCGTCCAGGCGGGGACGAAGGTCTGCTACGGCCCCGACCGCGACGAGCGGATCGCGACGATGCACGCCGTCTGGCCCAACGACGCGCTGCCAGGCGAGCTGGCCCAGGTCCTGCCGACGCCCGCCCACTTCGAGCAGGCCTGCGAGCTCGTCACGCCCGAGATGCTGGCCGAGGCCACCCCGTGCGGGCCGGACGTCGACGAGCACGTCGCCGCGCTGCGCGCGTACGCCGACGCCGGCGTCGACGAGCTGTACGTGCAGCAGGTCGGCGGCCAGCACGACGCGTTCTTCGACGCCTACTCGCGCGAGGTGCTGCCGCGCCTGCGGTCGTAGACCGTCAGCGCGGCGGCGAGCAGCACGAGCGCGGCGATCAGCGCGAACGTCTCGGCGACGTCGCGCACCCCCTCGCTGCCGCGCAGCGTCGCGGCGGGGTGGTTGCCGACCACCGGCGGGCCGGCGAGCAGCTCGACGTTCCCGGTCGTGCGCAGCGTGAACGTCAGGCGGCCGGGGCGCTCGGTGTGGAACGGGAGCAGGAAGGCGCGGTAGCCGATCTCGGGCGGCAGCGCCCGCGCCGGCACGTCGCGCTCGGCCAGCAGCTCGCCGCGCTCGTCGCGCACCTCGATGCGGGCGACGTCGCCGGTCGGCGCCTCCGCGGCGCGGAGCTGCACGCCGGCGGTGAACGCCGAGGCGGGCATCGGCGGGGTCGTGCCCTGCTCGAGCACGCCGCGCTCGCCCCGCGGCGCGGCGAGGACCCCCGGCTCCGTCGCCCCGGGCAGGGATTCGTCGCGCACCTCGCCGACGTCGTGGTCCAGCCGCGCCGGGGCGCCGACCCACGTCTCCTCCGGTGCCGCGCGGCGCGGGTCGTACGACGGCCACAGCCGGTTGTAGCGGCCCTCGAGCGAGTCGTCGGCGACGGCGTCCACCCGGGCGTCGTTGCGGACCGCCGAGAACGTGAGCGCCAGCGAGACGGCGCCGAGCACGGCGAACGCGCCCCACGACCACCAGCGCCGCTGGGCGGCCAGGAGCGCGAGGATCGGGACGGCGGCCAGCGGCATCAGCACCACGAGCTGGCGCCCCGCGTACGAGTGGCCGGGGAAGCCGACGCCGCTGGCGCCGATGACGAGCAGGTACAGGGCGGCCACGAGGACGCCGACGAGCGCGGGCCGGCCCACCCGCCAGACGAGCACCCCGATCGCGACGACCGCCAGCAGGTGGACGGGGACCTTCGGGAACCAGCCGTACTGCGCGCTGAACAGCCCGCCGATCCCGAACCGGTAGGTGCCGGCCAGCGTCGCCTCGCTCGTCGACAGCGCGTACTGGGCGCTGGGCCACGGCGAGCCGTACCAGTACTGGAAGCCGATCGCGAACGCGATGCCCAGCACGGCCAGCGGCGCGACCGCGCCCGCGACCGCCGCCGCCCGGCGCGGGTGCTGCCACGCGCGCCACAGGCCGATCGCGGCCAGGCACAGCGTCAGCGGCAGGAACCGCACGTTCAGCCATGGGAGGAACCCGGCGCAGGCGGCGGCCCCGGCCAGCGCCCACGGCCCCGGCCGCGGGCGGGTGAGCAGCACCGCCGCCCCCAGCGACAGGGTCGCCGCCGGCATCTCCGGGAACAGCGCCGAGGAGTACACGACCACGGGCGCCGCCAGCACGACCGCCAGCCAGGCCACCCACCGCAGCCGCGGCGTCCCGAGCGGGACGCGGTCGAGCAGCATCATCAGCAGCATCGCCCCGATCGCCCCGATCACGACGATCTCCGCCCGCATCAGCGTGTGGCTCTCGGTGACCACCGCGACCGGCGCCAGCAGCAGCGGCAGGCCCGGCGAGTGGACCGACACGAGGCCGTGGCCGCCGGGGAAGCGGAACGCGTGCGGCTCCAGCGACGTCGGGCCGTAGATCGACGAGATCAGCGACGCGTCGTCGTACTCGTCGGCGAGGTCGCGGTCGAGGTCGCGGGCGATGCTGACCGCCTCGAGGACGTAGTGCGGCTCGTCGCCGTCGGGCGACGGCGCGATCAGCACGAGCGCCGCGCCGAAGACGGCGAGCGCGATCGCGAAGGCGGCCGCGTAGCGGCGCACGGCGGATGAGGAGGCAAGGCTCAGACGGGGCATCTTGGCGGGCCGGGCGGCCGATCGCCGTTCACGGGCGCCGCCGTTGCGGGCGAATAGCATGAGGCGGCGCCATGTCCGAGACCCGCCTCCAGCAAGCCTTCCAGACCGCGCTCGACCTGCCGGCCGACACCGACTGGCAGTCGCTGGCCTACGCCCAGCACGAGCACTGGGACTCGCTCGGGCACATGGCGCTCGTCGCCGAGATCGAGGAGGCGTTCGACATCATGATGGACACCGACGACGTGATCGCCATGAGCAGCTACCCCGTGGCGGTCGAGATGCTCAGGACGCGCTACGACGTCGACCTGTGAGCGTCGCGCTCGTCACCGGGTCCACGCGCGGGATCGGGCTGGCCGCGGCGCGGCGGCTGGCCGAGGACGGCGTCACGGTCGTCGTCAACGGCACCGACGCCGAGCGCGCCGCGGCGGTCGCGGCCGAGCTCGGCGGCGACGCGCTCCCGTTCGACGTCGCCGACGCCGACGCCGTCCAGGCCGCGGTCCGCGAGCTGTTCTCGCGCCACAAGCGCCTCGACGTGCTCGTCAACAACGCCGGCATCCTCGACGACGCCCTGCTGGGGATGATCCAGCCGCAGCGCACCTTCGACGTCAACGCGCTCGGCGTCCTCAACACGATGCAGGCCTGCGCGCGGCTGCTGGCCCGCGGCGACGGCGGCGCGATCGTCAACGTCGCGTCGATCATCGGGATCACCGGCAACCGCGGCCAGGTCGCCTACGCCGGCTCGAAGGCGGCGGTGATCGGCATGACCCGCAGCGCGGCCAAGGAGCTGGCCCCGAAGGTCCGCGTCAACGCGGTCGCTCCCGGGTTCATCGACACGGACATGACGCGCGCGCTCGACCCCGAGATCTTCGAGGAGCGGGTGGCCTCCGTCGCCCTCGGCCGCGCCGGGACGCCCGAGGAGGTCGCCGAGGCGATCGCCTGGCTGGCCTCCGACCGGGCCCGCTACGTCACCGGCCAGGTGCTCGGCGTCGACGGGGGGATGGTCATCTGAGGGAGCTCCTCGACCACGAGGGCGTCGCCTTCGTCGAGGGCGACCGCACGTGGACGTACGCCGAGCTGCGCGAGCGGGTCGCCGCGCTCGGCGAGCGCCTGCCGGGGCGCGAGCTCGTCCTCGTCCGCTGCGGCCCCGACGCCGCCTCGGCGATCGGCTACCTCGCCGCGCTGGCCGCCGGCCACGCGGTGATCCTCCTGGAGGCCGGCGCCGACCCCGGCCCGATCCTCGCCGCCTACGACCCGCGCTACGTCGTCGCCGACGGCGAGGTCCGCGAGCGCGACGCCGCCCCCGCCGAGCTGCACCCCGACCTGCGGCTGCTGCTGTCGACGTCGGGCTCGACCGGCTCGCCGAAGCTCGTGCGGCTCACCGGGCGCAACCTCCTCGCCAACGCCGCCGCGATCGCCGAGTACCTCGGCCTGGGCCCGGGCGAGCGGGCGATCGCGTCGCTGCCGCTGCCCTACTCCTACGGCCTGTCGGTCCTGCACTCGCACCTCTACGCGGGCGCCTCGGTCGCGTTCACCCCGCACTCGATCATCCGCCGCGAGTTCTGGGACGACGTCCGCCGCCACGAGGCGACCTCGTTCGCCGGCGTCCCGTACGCGTACGCGATGCTCGAGCGGATCGGGATGCGCGACATGGACCTGCCGTCGCTGCGTACGATGACCCAGGCCGGCGGCCGCCTCGACCCGGAGGTCGCGCTGCGCTACGCGCGGCGCGTCCGCTTCTTCGTCATGTACGGCCAGACCGAGGCGACCGCGCGGATCAGCTACGTGCCGCCGCAGCGCCTGCCCGAGAAGCCCGGCTCGATCGGGATCCCGGTCCCCGGCGGGCGCCTGACCGTCGACGGCGGCGAGCTCGTCTACGAAGGCCCGAACGTCATGCTCGGCTACGCCCGGACCCGCGCCGACCTCGCCCGCGGCGACGAGCAGGGCGGCGTCCTGCGCACCGGCGACCTCGGGCACGCCGACGACGACGGCTTCTTCTACGTGACCGGGCGGGCGAAGCGGATCGCGAAGGTCTACGGGCAGCGGATCAACCTCGACGAGGTCGAGGCGGCGGTCGACGGGCCGGCCGCGGCGGTCGGCGGCGACGACCGCATCGACGTCTACGCCGAGCGCGAGGCCGACGCGCGGGCGCTCGCCGCCCGCTTCCGCCTGCCGCCGCGCGCGATCCGCGTCCACGCCGTCGAGCGGCTGCCGGTCAAGCCGTCGGGGAAGGTCGACTACGCGCTGCTGGCCGATGGCTGAGCAGTACGCGACCCCCCAGGCCGAGAAGGCGGCCCGCCTGGCCGAGCGCCTCACCGCGCTCGTCCACCACCACCGCGCCGCCTGCGAGCCGTACCGGCGGATCGTCGACCGCGTCGCCCCCGGCTTCGAGCGGGCCGAGAGGATCGCCGACGTGCCGCACCTGCCGGTCTCGCTGTTCAAGACCCATGAGCTGCGCTCGATCCCGGCCGACCGGGTGTTCAAGACGCTGACGTCGTCGGGCACGACCGGCCAGCAGCCCAGCCGCGTCTTCCTCGACCGCGAGTCCGCCGCCGCCCAGACGCGCACGCTCGCGGCGACGATGCAGCACTGGCTCGGTCCCCGGCGACTGCCGATGCTCGTGGTCGACACCCGCTCGGTCCTGCGCGACCGGGCCCGGTTCTCGGCCCGCGGGGCGGGGATCCTCGGCATGTCGCCGTTCGGGCGCGACCATCTCCACCTGCTCGACGCCGAGCCCGGCGACGTCGAGGCGTGGCTGGCCCGGCACGCGGGCGAGCCGGTGCTCGTCTTCGGCTTCACGTTCATGGTCTGGCAGCACCTGCCGGAGGGGCTCGACCTGCGCGGCGGGATCCTCGTCCACTCCGGCGGCTGGAAGCGGCTGGCCGACCAGGCGGTGACGCGCGAGGCGTTCCGGGCCGAGATCGCGCGCCGCACCGGGATCGAGCGCGTCCACAACTTCTACGGGATGGCCGAGCAGACCGGGACCGTCTACGTCGAGTGCGAGCACGGGGCCCTGCACGCGCCCGACGACGGCGACGTCGTGATCCGCGACCCGGGCACCTGGGCCGAGGCGCCGCGCGGCGAGCAGGGCGTCGTCGAGGTCGTCAGCGCGCTGCCGGAGAGCTACCCCGGGCACGCGCTGCTGACCGAGGACCTCGGGCGGGTCGTCGCCGTCGACGACTGCCCGTGCGGGCGGCTCGGCCAAGCGGTGGAGATCCTCGGCCGCGTGCCGAAGGCGGAGCTGCGCGGCTGCAGCGACACGGCGGGGCGCTGAGGCGATGCTCGTCGAGACCCTGGTCCCCGCGCGCGGCGAAGCCGAGCTGGAGGAGCTCGCCGACCGGCTGGCGGCCCGGCCCAGCGCGCCGCCGTTCGCGCCGGAGCTGATCGACTTCTGCCACGCGCTGTCGCGCGCCCTGTTCGCCGACCCGCGCGCCCGCCGCCACCCGGAGCTCGTGCCGCTCGCCGCGTTCCTGCGGCGCGCGTCGGCGACCGCGCTCGCCCGCGAGTTCGCCGCCGGCGCCGTCGACGGGGTCGTCCAGGTGCCGCGCGGGCTGGCCTTCCACGTGCCGCCGTCGTCGGTCGACACGATGTTCGTCTACTCGCTGGCCGTGTCGCTGCTCGTCGGCAACCGCAACGTCGTGCGGCTGTCGCAGCGGCGCTCGGAGACGACCGAGGTGCTCGTCGACGCGCTGAACGCCGTCGCGGCCGAGCACCCGCAGGTCGGCGACAGCCTCGCCGTCGTCTCCTACGGGCACGAGCTCGAGCCGAGCGCGGTCCTCTCGCGCGCGGCCGACGTGCGGGTGATCTGGGGCGGCGACGCGACGATCGAGACGATCCGGTCGCTGCCGCTCGCCCCGCACGCGACCGAGCTGCTGTTCGGCGACCGCTTCTCGCTGGCCGCGCTCGACGCCGCGACGCCGGAGGACGACCTCGCGCGCCGGCTGTTCAACGACGCCTACTGGTTCGATCAGATGGGCTGCTCGTCGCCGCGGCTCGTCGTCGGGGTCGGCGCCGGGGCGCGCGAGCGGCTGGCGGCGCTGTTCGACGAGCTGCGCGCCGAGATCGACCGCCGCGGCTACGCGCTCGAGCTCGGCGCCGCGCTGGCCAAGCGCGCCTACGCCTACGGCGCGCTCGCCGACCGGCCGGTGCGCGACTACCGCGAGCTCGGCAACGAGCTGACCGTGATCGAGCTGGAGACGCTCGACGGGTTCGACCGCACCCACCCGGGCGCCGGCCTCTTCTACGCGATCGCGCTCGACGCGCTCGACGAGCTGGCCGGCCACGTCGTGCGCAAGGATCAGACCATGACGGTCAGCGGCTTCGACGACGACACGCTCGCGCGGTTCGTCCGGGCGGTGAACGGGCGCGGGATCGACCGCATCGTCCCGTTCGGCGAGGCGCTCGCGTTCGGGCGCTTCTGGGACGGCTACGACCTGCTCGCCGAGCTGACGCGGAGGGTCCACCGCCCGTGAGCCGCAGCATCCACCCGACGGCCGAGATCGCCGACGACGTCGTCATCGAGGCCGACGAGGTCACGATCGGCGCCCACGTGAAGCTCCTGCCGGGGACGGTCCTGCGCGGGAGGTCGATCCGCATCGACCGCCGCTGCGAGCTGGGCCCCGACGTGCGCGTCGACTGCCGCGAGGTGATCCTGGGCGAGGAGACGATGCTGCGCGCCCGGGTGACGGCGGCCGGGCTGGCCACCCCGCAGTCGCGGCTCGAGCTCGGGCGGCGGGTGCGCGTCTTCCAGGACACGTTCCTGAATCCGTCGATGCCGCTGACGGTCGGCGACGAGACCGGCCTGGGCGGGCGGTCGCTGATCTTCACCCACGCCGCCTGGCAGTCGATCCTCGAGGGCTACCCGATCGAGTTCGCCCCGATCACGATCGGCCGCAACGTGTGGCTGCCGTGGCAGGTGTTCGTGCTGCCCGGCGTCGAGATCGGCGACGACGTGACCGTCGCGGCCGGCTCGGTCGTGTCGCGCTCGATCCCGAGCGGCTCGCTGGCCGCCGGCTACCCGGCCCGGGTGCTCAAGCGCGCCCCCGACTACCCGCCGACGCCGCCGCCCGAGGAGCAGTGGGAGATCGCCAGGCGGGTGTTCCGCGAGCTGGCCTGGTTCCTCACCGAGCGCGGCGAGACCGTGACCGCCAGCGAGGGCGAGGGCTGGCTGTCGCTGGGCCGCGTCGCGCTCGTCCGCTCGGCCGAGGTCGCCGCCCCCGAGGGCGCCGAGGTCGTCGCCGCCCTCCACGGCCGCCCGGCCGTCGGCGAGGGCGTCACCTGGCTGGCCCTGCTCGACCGCGAGCGCGGCGGCCCGGAGACCGACCTGGCCGAGGCGGTCGCCGAGTTCGTCTCGCGCTACGGGCTGCGCTTCCAGCGGACCTGACCGGCGACGGGCGGCCCCGCCCCTCGCGCGCCGTTGTCGGTTCGCGGTCGCCATGCGCCCTGTCTCGTATTCACATCTGACGCTGGC
>JADGIB010000403.1 GCA_019683665.1 Solirubrobacteraceae bacterium | reverse complement strand
GGTGGGCGGCGGGGGGGGCGCGGGCGGCGGGCCGCGGCGGCGGCGGCCGCGGCGGGACGGCGGCGGGCCCGGCCCGCAGGCGGGCGGCGACGGCGGCGGCGACGTCGGGGGCCGGCGGCCAGTCGACCGGCAGCGCGCGCAGCTCGCGCTCGAGGCGCTCGTCAGCCGGCATCGGGCCCCACCTCCTCGCGCAGGCGGGCGAGGGCCCGCGACAGCCGCGACTTCACCGTGCCGCGCCGCACGCCGAGCGCGGCGGCCGTCTCGGCCTCCGACAGGTCGAGCAGGCAGCGCAGGGCGATGACGGTCCGGTCGCGCTCGGGCAGCCGGTCGAGCGCGGCGGCGAGCGCGGCCCGCCGCTCGGCCGCGAGCGCGGCGGCCTCGGGGCCCGCCTCGTCGGCGGCGCCGCGCGCGCCCGCCGGGACCGCCTCGGCGACCCGCAGCGCCAGCCGCGCGCGCCGGCCGGCGGCCCGGCGGCGGTTGCGCGCCTCGTTGGCCACGATCGCCAGCAGCCACGGCCGCAGCGGCCGCCCGGCCCGGAACCGCCCGAGCGCCCGGTGGGCCTTCACGAGCGCCTCCTGGACGGCCTCCTCGGCCTCGTGCGGGTCCCCGCAGACGAGCACGGCGGTGCGGAACGCGATCTCCTGGTGGCGGCGCACGAGCTCGCCGTAGGCGTCGAGGTCCCCGCCCCGCGCCCGCGCTACCAGCTCCGGCTCGCTCCCGGCGGGGTCCACCTGCCCCTTCTACACCGGCCGCCGCCCCGCGGTTCCCGGGCCGTCCGCGCCCCGACCGCGGCCCGTGCGGCGACCTCCCTCCAAGGGGTGGAGGGAACTCGCCACACGGGCGGCGCCGTCAGCGGCGCGGGGCCGCCGCCGGCGCCAGACCGCGCTCCAGGAGCGCAGCCGGCGCCGCGGAGACCATCCGCTCGGCGGCGTCGGGCGCGAGGCCGGCGCCGACGAGCGCGGCGACCGCGGCGGTCAGGGCCGGGCCGCGCGTCGGCCGGTGGGCGTCGGAGGCGACGACCGCGGCGCGGCCGGAGCGGGCCAGCTCGAGCGCGTCCGCCCGGACGCGCTCGCCGTGGCGGCCGATGACCGACGACGCGTTCAGCTGCAGGAGCGCGCCGCGGGTCAGCAGCTCGTCGAGGCCGCCGCCGGGCTCCATCAGCTCCGCGCAGCGCTCGGGGTGGCCGATGAGCAGCCCGTAGCCGCGCCCGGCCAGCTCGGCGGCCTTGTCGAGCAGGCCGGCGGCGTCGAGGACGAGCGGCGCCTCGAGGAGGATCCAGCGGCGGCCGGGCGGGCCCTGGGCGGCGATCTCCAGCTCGTCGGCGTCGAGGTCGTCCTCCTGGGCGACCTCCACCCCGGCCCGCACCTCGAGCGGGATCCCGGCGGCCCGCAGCGCGGCGCGCAGCTCCTCGGTCCGCTCCGGCACCGTGCGCACGTCGACGAAGCGGGCGTGCGGGGTGACCGTGATCGTCCGCGTCCCGTCGGCGACGGCCAGACGGGCGAGCTCGAGGCTCTCCTCCATCGTCTGCGGGCCGTCGTCCACGCCCGGGAGGAGGTGGAAGTGGAGTTCGATGCGGGCGCGTCCGGCGCCGTCGAGGATCACCCCTCAGGAGTACCACAGCGCGCACGCGATCCGGAGTGCCCTACCGTGTCCGGCGTGTCCGACACCACGATCAGGCACCCGATCTTCGCCCGCTGGTACGTGCGCTGCAGCGCGGGGATGGAGCGGGAGGTCGGACCGCTGCGGGCCCGGCTGCTCGCCGGCCTGCGCGGCCGCGTCCTCGAGATCGGCCCCGGCAACGGTCCGACGTTCCCGCACTACCCGGCGACGGTGACCGAGGTCGTCGCCGTCGAGCCGGAGCCGTACCTGCGCCGCCACGCGCAGGCGGCCGCCGCCCGCGCCCCGGTCCCGGTCGAGGTCCGCGCCGGGGTCGCCGGCGCGCTCCCGGCCGGCGACGGCGAGTTCGACGCCGCCGTCACCTGCGGCGTCCTCTGCAGCGTCCCCGACCAGGCCGCCGCGCTCGCCGAGCTGCGGCGCGTGCTGCGCCCCGGCGGCGAGCTGCGCTTCCTCGAGCACGTCCGCGCCCCGGGCGGCGCGAAGGCCCGCGTCCAGCGCGCCCTCGACGCCACCCGCCTGTGGCCCGCGCTCGCCGGCGGCTGCCGCTGCGCGCGCGACACCGTCGCCGCGATCCGCGCCGCCGGCTTCCGCGTCGCCGACCTCGAGCAGACGGCGGTCGGCGCCGCGTGGCTCCCGGCGAACCCCCAGGTCCTCGGCGTCGCGCACCGCGATGGAGGGTGAGCTCTGGCACGCGGTCCGCTGGCTGCACGTCGTCGCGATGGCGTTCTTCGTCGGGGGGCCCCGCGGGGGGGGCGGCGCGGGCCCGCCCGGGGGGCGGGGGCGCCCCCCCCCCCGCCCGGGGCGGG
>JADGIB010000402.1 GCA_019683665.1 Solirubrobacteraceae bacterium | reverse complement strand
GGGGGGGGGGGGGGGGGGGGGCGCCGCGGGGCCCGCGCCCCGACAGCCACCGCGGCGGGTCGCCGCGGCTGCGGAACTCGAGCTCGTAGCGGTCGCCGCCGGCGAGGGCGGCGGCGACGACCGCGTCGACGCGCTCGCGGTCGTCCTCGTGGACCCAGTCGCGCAGCCAGGCGTCGTACGTGACCGGGGCGGCGCCGCGGGGGCGGCCGTGCAGCTCGGCCTGGGTCGGCGACCAGCGGACGACGTCGGCTGCGAGGTCCCAGTCCCAGACGCCGGTCGCGGTGCCGTCGAGCGCGGCCCGGAGCGTCTCGAGCGCGAGCTCGGGCGGGACCCCCAGCCCGGCGCGCGCGAGCCCCTGCCGCCCGGCCATCGGCGCGTCAGCGGCGGCGCGCCTCGCGGGTGCGGCGCCCGCGCAGGAGGTATCCGCCGAGCAGGCCGAGGAGGAAGCTGACCGCGATGACGACGATCAGCGGCGTGCGCGTCTCGGCGACGATCCAGGTGACCCGGACCTCGTCGAGGTTGACCAGCGCGAAGACGATGATGACGGCGCCGACAGCGATGGCGGCGATGCGGCGGTTGCGCTCGCGGCGGTCGACGGGGTCGGCGGTCTGGACGGTGGGATCGTTGCTCACGCGTGAAGTCAACCACGTGGCGCGCCCCGGGAGAACCGCACTCGACGGCTGATGCAGGGCTCGCCCGTCCCGATCGTGCCCCGCACCTGCAGCACGCCGGTGAGCGCGCCGCCCGGCCGCCAGCGCGCCCGCAGGGCCAGCCGCTCCGACGGCGGCCCCGCGCGGAGGGCGACGCGGCCGCCCGGCGAGATCGGCGCGTCGGCGGCGACGACGACGCGCAGCGGGCCGAGGTCGCCGAAGCCGCGGCACCGGTAGCGGGCGACGGTCGCGGCGGCGGAGACGACGCGGCCGCCGCGGACGACGAGCGTCACCGTGCGCCGCTCGCTCGTGTGCGCGGCGTGGGCGCCGTCGGCGACGGGGACGGGCGGGAGGTCGGCGATCACGCCGGCCGGCCGGACGTGTCGCAGGGGGCGCGGATCGCGAGGTCGCGGAAGCCCTCCATGAGGTGCAGCGTCCGCTCCATCGCCTCCGGCTGGACCGAGCCGGGCGTGGTCAGGTAGGGCGCGTCGAAGAACCGCACGAGGACGAGGCCGGAGACGATGACGGTCGTGATCCCGATCGGCAGCGCCGCCTGCGCGAACGTCCGCTCGGCGGAGTCGACGAACAGCCACACGAACGCGATGACGAGGACGCTGCCGACGAGCAGGAAGACCCAGACGAGCGGCGGGACGAACGGCCGGGCCTCGTCGAGGCGGCCCTGGCGGCCGTCCTGGCGCTCCTGCATCGTCGCCAGCCACGATCCGTAGGCGGCGTCGACCTTCGGGTTCGTCGACGCGGGCGCCTCGGCGAACGTCCGGTGCAGCTGGAAGACCCAGTCCTGGACGACGTCGCTGGACGTCCCGTCGCGCATCGCCGGCCACTCGAGCGCGATGACCGCGCGGGCGTAGCAGACGAGCTCGCCCTGGAGCGCGTCGCGCTCGGCCGCCGGGAAGATCGCGGCGGTGGCGAACAGCGAGGTCGTCGCCTCGGCCTCCGCGGACGCGCTCGTGCGGGCCCGGTCGAAGCTCTGGAACGCGAGCACGAAGACGAAGGCGAGGATGACCGCGAACGACGTCCCGGCGGCCGAGTACACCCAGCCCGCCTGCTGCATGTCGCGGTAGTAGCCGCCGGCCGGGGCGCGCCGGCGGACGGTGAGCATGACCGCGACCGCGACGACGTTGGCGGCGATGACGAGGGCGATCCCGAGCCAGGTCGACATCGGCCGGGACGCTACCCGCTGGGGCGGCGGGCGCTAGCGCAGGCCGAGGACCCCGGGGTTCATGACGCCCGCGGGGTCCAGGCGCGCCTTCAGCGCCTGGAGCGAGGCGACGCCGAGCGCGCCGATCTCGCCCGCCAGCCACGGCGCGTGGTCGCGGCCGACCGCGTGGTGGTGGGTGATCGTCGCGCCGTGGGCGAGGATCGCGTCGAGCGCGGCCGCCTTCGCGGCCCGCCACTGGTCGGCCTCGGCGCCGCGCTCCTGGGCGGCGAGGACGGTGAAGTAGAGCGACGCGCCGGTCGGGTGGACGTGGGAGACGTGGCAGAGGACGAGCGGCGGGGTGCCGCGCTCGCGCAGCGCCGCGTCGAGGGCGGCGCCGACGGCCCGGTGCAGCTCGCCCAGGCGCGACCAGGGGGCGGCCGTCTCGAGCGTCTCGACGAGGACGCCGCGGTCCATGAGGACGTCGCGCAGGTACGGCGCCGCGTAGCGGGACTCGGCCCAGCGGTCGCCGCCGTCCCCGGGGACGGCGCGCCCGCCGTGGCGGGCGGCGATCGCGGCCGACGCCGCGCGCCGCGCCGCGCCCCCGGCGGGGGGGGTGTGT
>JADGIB010000053.1 GCA_019683665.1 Solirubrobacteraceae bacterium | reverse complement strand
GCGCGGGGGCGCGGAGATTTTTAAAACCCCCCCCCGCGCGGCCCGCCCGGCGGGGCGGGGGGCGCCGCGCGACGACGTCGAGGTGGGGCTCACCTCGGAGGCGGGGCAGCGCGGGACGGCCCGATCGGCCGTGCGCCGCCGCCGCTGACCCGGCGGGGTCCGGGGGATGGGTCGCCGCGCGGGGCGCGGCGGCCGCTCAGCGCTCGGGCGCGGCCTCGTAGGCGGCGGCGAGCAGCGACGCCGTCACGGGCTCGCCGCCCGAGCGGTCGTCGGCCAGGCGCTTCGCGCTCTGCGCGGCGATCTCGCTCGCGCGCTCGACGAGCGCGTTCATCTGCTCGGTCAGCTCGCGCCAGCCCTGCTCGTCGAGCGAGAGGCGCGTGAAGCTGGCGTGACGATCGGCGCGGGCGTCGAACGTGCCGGCCTTGAAGGCCTTCGCGACGTCGGCGATGCCCTTCTCCATCGTCTCGCCGGACAGCTCGCCGCGGATCGACGCCGGGAGCTTCTTGAACGCGCTCTCGTCGAGGCGGGCGCGCGTGAGCGCCCGGTAGTAGTGCTCGATCGCGCCACGGCGCTGCGCGGTGTCGACGAGCTCGATGCACCCCAGCTCGAGCAGCGCCTTGACGTGGTAGCTCACGTTCCCCAGCGGCTCGCCGAGCTCACGGGCGAGCTCGTTCGGGGAGGCGACGCGCTCGTTGAGGAGCGCGAGGACGCGGGCGCGCAGCGGGTGCGCCAGCGCCTTCGCCATGCGCGTCTCCAGGTCCTGCTCGCTGCGGGGTACGCGCGCGGTGGTGGTGGAGGTAGAGGGGGTCACGGGACGGTTGTTCTCCTTGGACAGTGGCGAGGGCCGCATCGACCTTAGCCGATCCCCTCGGAGATGCTCAATCGCTCAACAAGGGGCGCTCGCAATGCGGCCAGAACCGTTGATCATGCGAGCAGACCGGCCCGGACGGCCGGGTCCGGGCCGCTCGGCGGCATACGGATTCTGTCGGCTAGCGGGGAGAAACCCGAGGCGACCCGGCGCGCAAACGCTCGACGGTGGACGATTGATCGAGAGAACGCGAGTGCGCAGGGCGCGCGGGTCAGGTCGCCGGGTCGGCGAACGGGGCCGGCTCCCGGAACACCCGCTCCCACGCCTCCGCCTCGGCCCGGTGGCGGTGCCGCCGCTGGGCCTCCGGGTCGGCCGCGCGGGCGCGGTCGACCGCGTGCAGGTGGCGCTCGCAGAGGGCGACCCGGCTCGGGGAGCCGGGAGGGGCGTCGACGGAGATCGTGCGCACCGCGGGGCGCGAGCACCAGCGACAGGAGGCCTGCATGCGGGGGCTATCGACGCCCGCGCGACGAACCTTGAGCACTGCAGCCGCCGGCTCAGCGAAGACGCCGCCCGAGGACGCGCAGCCAGTCGCCCGCGGTCGAGAGGACGACGTGCTGGGCGCGGGCGCGGCGCAGCTCCTCGGCGACCGCGTCGCGGTCGGCGCGGGCCGCCTCGGCGAAGCGCTCGCGCAGCCGCCGGCTCGACGTGTCGACCTCGATCCGCTCCCCGGTCTCGGGGTCGACGAGCGCGAGCGGCCCGACCGCGGGCAGCGTCTCCTCGCGCGGGTCGCGGACCTCGACGACGAGGACCGCGTGGCGGGCGCCGAGCGCGGCCAGCGGCGGGCGCCAGTCGCGCGGGCCGCGCAGGTCGGAGACGACGACGATCAGCCCCGGGTTGGAGGTCAGCTTGCGCAGCCGTGACAGCGTGCGGGCCATCGGCGACGGGTGCCCGGGGGCGGGCGGCGGCACGGTCCCGTCGACCCCGACGCCCTCGTCGAGGACGCGCCGCACCCCGGCCAGCGCGCCGCGCCCGCCGCGCGGCGGCACGAACCGCTCGACCGCCGCGCCGCAGGTGGCCAGCGCGACGCGGCCGCCGTGGCGCAGCGCCAGCCGCGACAGGACGAGCGTCACGCCCTCGGCGACGTCCGACTTCAGCCGGTCGGCGGTCCCGAACGCCATCGACGGCGACGTGTCGAGGACGATCCAGGTCGTCAGCGCCCGCTCGGGGACGTACTCGCGCACGTGCGGGACCCCGGTCCGCGCGTACGCGAACGGGTCGAGCGCGCGCACGTCGTCGCCGGGCACGTACGGGCGCAGCTGGGCCAGCTCGGTGCCGGTCCCGACGCCGGGGCCGGGGCGGTCGCCCGGCAGGACGCCGGCGGCCCGGCGGGCGACCGTCAGCTGCAGCGAGTCGACGAGCGGCGCCGGCAGCGGCCCCGGCCCCTGGCGGCCGGGCGGGACCGCGAGCGCCGGCGCCGTCGCCCCTCCCCGCAGCCTCATGCCGCGTAGCGGTCCCCGCGCGCCGGCTGGTCGGTGCTGCGGCGGCGCTCGCTCTCCGGCAGCGGGATCGCCTCGATGACGCGGGCGAGGATGTCATCGGCGGTGACGCCCTCGGCGAGCGCGTCGTAGGAGAGGACGAGCCGGTGGCGCAGGACGTCGGGCGCGAGGTCACGCACGTCGGCGGCGACCGCGTGCCGGCGCCCGCGCAGCATCGCCAGCGCGCGCGCCGCGTGGACGAGGCCGATCGGGCCGCGCGGGCTGGCGCCGTACTCGACGAACGGGACGAGCTCGTCGAGGCCGTGCTCGGCCGGGCGGCGCGTCGCGTCGGCCAGCGCGACCGCGTAGCCGATGACGTCGCGGTCGACGAACACCTCCGACACCGTGCGGCGGTGGCGCTCCAGCTCCTCGAGCGTGAGCCGCTGCTCGATCGCCACCGGGCCGCGCAGCGAGCGCCCGACGACCGACGCCTCCTCGCCCGGGGTCGGGTAGCCGACGATGAGCTTGAACAGGAAGCGGTCGACCTGCGCCTCGGGCAGCGGATAGGTGCCCTCGGACTCGATCGGGTTCTGCGTCGCGAGCACGAGGAACGGCTTGGGGACCTCGAACGTCTCGCCGCCGATCGTCACCTGCTGCTCCTGCATGACCTCCAGCAGCGCCGACTGGACCTTCGCCGGGGCGCGGTTGATCTCGTCGGCGAGCACGAGGTTGCCGAAGACCGGTCCGAGCTCGACGTCGAAGCCGCTGGCGTCGGCGCGCAGGACGCGCGTGCCCACGAGGTCGGCGGGGACGAGGTCCGGGGTGAACTGGACGCGGCGGAACGTGCCGCCGAGCGCCTCGGCCAGCGTCTTGACCGTCAGCGTCTTCGCGAGCCCGGGGACGCCCTCGAGCAGCACGTGGCCCCCGGCCAGCAGCGCGACGAGCAGCCGCTCGAGCATCGCGTCCTGGCCGACGATGACCCGCTTGACCTCGAACAGGACCTCCTCGAGCGCGTCGCGCGGGGTCGGCTCGGGCCGTGCCGCGGGGATGGAGTCTTCGGAGCTCATGCGCAGAAGGTGCCACACCCGCCGTCAACGCGGGATAAGGGCCGGCGGGCGCGGGCGCCCCCGGCCGCCGCTTTACCCGCTGCTTACGGCCGGATCGCACCCTTGGCGGGCGATGCGCGTGCTGGTCGCCGAAGACGAACCGAGGGTCGCCGACGCCGTCGCCCGCGGGCTGCGCCGCGAGGGGCTGGCCGTCGACCTCGCCCCCGACGGGGAGAGCGCGCTGTTCAAGGCGCGCGTCCACGACTACGACGTCGTCGTGCTCGACCGCGACCTGCCGGTGCTCCACGGCGACGACGTCTGCCGCGCGCTGGCCGAGGAGCAGCCCGACACCAAGGTGCTCATGCTCACCGCGTCGGGGACGCTCGACGACCTCGTCGACGGGCTCGCGCTCGGCGCCGACGACTACCTGGCCAAGCCGTTCGCGTTCGCCGAGCTCGTCGCCCGCATCCGCGCGCTCGCCCGCCGCAACGGGCAGGCCCGCCCGCCGGTGCTGCGCGCCGGCGACCTCGAGCTCGACCCGGTGCGGCGGACCGTCACCCGCGGCGGGCGGCCGATCGAGCTGACCCCGAAGGAGCTCGGCGTGCTCGAGACGCTCCTGCGCGCCGACGGGGCGCCGGTGTCGGCCGAGGAGCTGCTGGCCCGCGTGTGGGACGAGCACGCCGACCCGTTCACGAACACGGTGCGCATGACCGTGATGACCCTGCGCCGCAAGCTCGGCGACCCGCCGGTCGTGCACACGGTCGTCGGCGCCGGCTACCGGGTGTGAGCCCGCTGCGCCTGTCGATCCGGGCGCGCCTGACCGCCCTCTACGCCGGGCTCTTCGGCGCCGCCGGGGCGGTCCTGCTCGGCGTCACCCTCTGGCTCGTCTCCCGCCACCTCGAGCGGACGCTGCCCCCCGACGCGGCCGCCGACGCGCTCGCCGGCCTGCGCGGCCAGTTCGCGCTCGCGCTCATCGGGACGCTGCTGGTCGCGATCGCGCTCGGCTGGGTCGTCGCCGGCCGGGTCCTGCGCCCGCTGGCCGAGATCACCGCGACGGCCCGGCGCGTCTCCCAGGACCGCCTGGACGAGCGGATCGCGCTCGGCGGGCCGCACGACGAGCTGCGCGAGCTGGCCGACACGTTCGACGAGATGCTCGACCGGCTCGCGGCCGCGTTCGCCAGCCAGCGGCGGTTCGTCGCGAACGCCTCGCACGAGCTGCGCACGCCGATGACCGTCCTGCGGGCCGAGGTCGATGTCGCGCTCGCCGACCCGGACGCGGGCGTCGCGGAGCTGCGGGCGATGGGGGAGACCGTCCGCGAGGCGACGATCGAGGCCGAGCAGCTGCTGGAGAGCCTGCTGACGCTCGCGCGCAGCGAGGCGGGCCTGGAGCGGCGCGAGCCGGTCGACGTCCGCGCCGCGGTCGCGCGGGCGGTCGAGATCCGCCGCGGCGAGGCGGCCGAGCGAGGGATCGACGTGCGCGTCGACGCGCCCGCCGAGGCGCCGGTCGTCGACGGCGACCGGCGGCTGCTTGAGCGGCTGGCGGCGAACCTCGTCGACAACGCCGTCCGCCACAACGTCCCCGGCGGCTGGGTGCGGGTCGAGCTGGCGGCCGGCCCGGACGACGTGCGGCTCGTCGTCGAGAACGGCGGCGACCCGATCCCGGACGCGAGCGCGGCCCGCCTCGTCGAGCCGTTCCAGCGGCTCGGCCGCCGCGGCGACGGGCCGCCCGGCGCGGGGCTGGGCCTGTCGATCGTGCGCGCGGTCGCGATCGCCCACGGCGGGGGCGTCGAGGTCCGCGCCCGGCCCGGCGGCGGGCTGACCGTCGCCGTGCGGCTGCCTAGAAGCGCTGCGGCGGCGCCGGCGGCAGCGGCGCCGGCGGGCGGCGCTCCGTCGCCCGCGGCGCGCACGGGCCCGCCGCGCCCGCGTCCCAGCTGACGGCGCGCTCGTGGGCGGGCGGCGGCTGGACGGCCGCCTTCAGGTCGCCGTCGAGGGCGGCCAGGTTCGCGACGGACACCCCGACGAGCGCGACGCCGGCCCCGGCCGCCGCGGCCGGCGCGGAGCGTCGCAGGATCGCGGCGGGGCGAAGGCCGAGCATCGGTGACGGCATGGAAGCGCAGGGGCCTCAACGGCGTCTTAAGCGCGCCTCAGGGCGCGGCCCCGCGACCGTTGTCGGCTCGCGGCCGCATACCGGTCCGGATCCGACAACGGCGGCGCCGTACGCTGTCGCGCCGTGCCGCTCTCCGTCCAGCTCGGCGTCGTCATGGCGCTCGTCACCGCGTGCACGTCGATCCTGGGCTTCCTGCTCAAGCACCGCGGGGCCGTCGCCGCGCCGGACGTCGAGTGGCGCCACCCGCTGCGCTCGACGATCGACCTGTTCCGCTCGCCGGTCTACCTCCTCGGCTGCGTCGTGGCCACGACCTCCTGGGGCTTCCACGTCGCCGCGCTCGCGCTCGCGCCGATCTCGCTCGTGCAGGCCGTCATCGCCGGCGGGCTGGTGCTGCTGACCGTCTTCGCCGACCGGCTCTTCGGCCACGCCGTCACCCGCCGCGAGTGGATCGGGGTCGCGCTCACCGCGCTCGGGCTCGCGTTCCTGGCCGCCACGCTCGAGGGCACCGCCGACGCCGCCCACGCCGACTACGCGACCGCGACGCTCGCCGGCTACGTCGGCCTGGCCGCCGTCGCCGCGCTCGCGCTCGTCGCCTGCGCCCGCCTGCGCCCCCGCGACGGCCTGCTGCTCGCGATGTCCGCCGGGCTGCTGTGGGGCGGGTCGGACGTCGCGATCAAGGCGCTCAGCGCCCACACCGACCTCGGCCTCGGCGTCGTCCTGCACCCGCTGGCGCTCGTCATCCTCGTCCTGTCGATGGTCGGGCTGCTCGTCTCGGCCCGCTCACTGCAGCTCGGCCCCGTCGTCCCGGTCGTCACGATCACGAGCGCGACCGCGAACGTCTTCACGATCGCCTCCGGGGCCATCGTCTTCGGCGAGCCGCTGCCGGACGGGACGCTCGCCGTCGTCCTGCGGATGGCCGCCTTCGCGCTCGTCATCGGCGCCGCCGCCCTCCCGCCCCCGCCGATGCCCGCCGCCCAGCCCGTCCTCGAGCGCCCGTGACCGGCGCCCGCTGAGCGTTCCGTCCGGCCCGGCTGGTCGGATTCGCGCTGACCGACGCCCCGGTCTCGGAGGGAGCCCATGCCCAGCACCCGCACCCAGCCGACCCCCGAGCAGGAGCGCGCCAGCGCGCTCATGGCGCTCGGGTTCGACGCCACGCAGGCGTTCCTGCTCGCCGCGACGCGGCAGGACGGCGAGCACGTCGACACCGCCGAGGTCCGCCGCCTCCTCGAGCTGGGCTGCTCGCACGAGACGGCGCTGCGGATCCTGCTCTAGGGCTCGTCGTCCGGCAGCCAGCGCGCGATCAGCCAGCGCTGCGTCAGCGACGTCGCCAGCCAGCTCAGCTCCGCGACGCCGGTGTCGACGAGGAAGGCGATCGGGATCGAGGCCAGGAAGCCGACGGTGATCCAGGCCCGGATGACGAGTTCCTGGCGCAGCTGCCGGCGGGTGAGCGGCTCGACGAGCAGGTCGTTGCGGGCGCAGTAGCCCCACAGGAGCGTGTAGGACGCCGCGCAGATCGCGAGGTTCAGCGCGTAGACGGCGACCGCGCCGGGCTCGTCGCCGTAGCGGCCCAGCAGCTCGGTCGAGAACGGCAGCAGGACGACGAACGCGAGCGCGAGCAGGTTCAGCCACATCGCCGTCATCGTCAGCCCGCGCACGCGCGCCAGCAGCCGGTGGTGGTTGATCCACAGCAGGCCGATGACCGCGAACGAGAGGAAGAACGTCCCGAACGACCCGAGCCGGTCGACGAGCGCGTCGACGACCGCCTGCTCGGTCGGGTCGTCGCCGAGGTCGGGCACGTCGATCGTCGTGACGAGGAGCGTGATCGCGAACGCGAAGACCCCGTCGCTGAACGCGAGCGCGCGGGCGAACTCGACCTCGCGCTCCTCGCGGTCGTATCTCGACGGCACCGACACGCCTACGATCCTCGCATGGTGTTCGGCGTCATCGGTCCCACGCTGCGGCTGCGCCTCCCGGAGGAGGCGGACGCCCCCGCGCTCTTCCGCCTCGCCTCCGACCCGGAGGTCACGCGCTGGTTCTCGTGGGGGCCGTACACGCGCGAGGAGGAGGCGCTCGCCTACGTCCGCCGGCTGCCCGCCCAGCGCGAGCGCGGCGAGCAGCTCGACCTCCTCATCGACCACCGCGAGCACGGGCCGATCGGCATCACCGGCCTGTCGGAGTTCTCGCGCCGCGACCGCCGCGCCGTCGTCGGCAGCTGGCTCGGCCGCGCGCACTGGGGGACCGGCGCCAACATCGAGGCGAAGGCGCTCGTCGCGCACCTCGGGTTCGGCCCGCTCGGCCTGGAGCGGATCGGCTCCTACGCGAACGTCGACAACGCCCGCTCGCAGGCGGCGCTGCGCAAGGTCGGGTTCCGCCACGAGGGCGTCCTGCGCCGCTTCCACCGCCACGGCGACCAGGTCTTCGACGTGGCCTCGTTCTCGCTGCTGGCCGACGAGTGGCGCGCCTCGCCGCTGGCCGAGGTCCCCGTCCGCTTCGAGGGCGAGGTCCCGCCGGCGTTCGTGCCCTAGCGGCCCGCCCCGGCCTCAGCCGCGGCGCGACTCCCAGGAGAAGCCGCGCACGGCGAGGACGACCCCGACGAGGGCCCACACGCCGAGCACGGCGAGGTCGCCGGCGGTGTCGGCCAGCCCGCCGCCGGTCACGAGCGCGGCGCTCAGCCCGTCGATGAGGTGGATGAGCGGCAGCACCTCGGCGAGGTCGCGGATGAACGCCGGGGCGTCGGCGGCGTCGTAGAAGACGCCGGAGATGAAGATGACCGGCAGGAAGACCGCGTTGATGTAGGCGGGCGCCGACTCCGAGTTCGGGACGATGTGCGAGAAGGCGACGCCGAGCGCGGCGAAGCAGACGACCCCGAGGACGAGGAAGACGACGAGCTCGCCGGCGTCCTTGACGCCCTCGACCCCGAACAGGAGGTTGCCGGCGACGAGGACGAACGCGAGCTGGATCGCCGTGTTCGTGATCGCGTTCAGCGCGACGCCGCCGAGGTAGACCGAGGATGGGAGCGGCGTGCCGCGCATCCGCTTCAGGACGCCCTGCTCGCGCAGCGAGACCATGTTGTGGCAGAGGGCGACGAACGTCCCCGACATGACCGACATGCCGGCGATGCCGGGCACGAGCACGTTCAGCAGCTCCTGGTCGCCGTGGAAGATCGCCCCGAAGAAGACGAGGAACAGCAGCGGCAGGCCGAGGTTGAAGAAGGCCGCGCTCGGGTTGCGCCAGAACAGCCGGCGCTCGAGCCGGTACTGGTGCCAGAGGAGGGCGACGGTCTCAGACACTCTCGCGCTCCACGTCGGCGGTCAGCTCGAGGTAGACCTCCTCGAGCGTCGGGCGCGTCACCTCGATGTCCTCGAGGCGCTCGCCGCGGGCCAGCGCCTCGGACGTCAGCTCGTGCAGGACGCGGGTCGGGTCGTCGGTGACGAGCTCGACCTGCTCGCCGTCGGCGTTGCGGTACGTGATCCGCACCCGCGCGCTCGCGCCGACGCCGAGGTCGCGCGGGGCGCCCTCGGCCAGGATCGTGCCGGCCTTGACGATCGCGACGCGGTCGGCGAGCGCCTGCGCCTCGTCGAGGTAGTGGGTCGTCAGCAGGACGGTCTTGCCGAGGTCGCGCAGCGAGCGGACCGTCTCCCAGGCGGCGCGGCGGGCGGCCGGGTCGAAGCCGGTCGTCGGCTCGTCGAGGAAGACGAGCTCCGGGTCGCCGATGAGCGCGAGCGCGAGGTCGAGGCGGCGGCGCTGGCCGCCCGACAGCGTGCGGGCGAGCGCGTCCTGCTTGCCCTCCAGGCCGACGAGCCCGATGACCTCGTCGGGGTCGCGCGGGCGCGGGTAGAAGCGGGCGAAGTGGACGAGCGCCTCGCGGACGCGGATGTTGCGGTACAGGCCGGTCTGCTGGAGGACGATCCCGACCCGCTCGCGCAGCGCCCGCGGCCGGCGGGCCGGGTCGAAGCCGAGCACGCTCACGTGGCCGCCGGTCCGGGACCGGTACCCCTCGAGGATCTCGACCGTCGTCGTCTTGCCGGCGCCGTTGGGGCCGAGCAGGCCGTAGACCTCGCCGCGGGCGACCGTGAACGACAGGCCCCGCACCGCGTCCACGGCGCCGTAGGACTTCCGCAGGTCGCGGACGTCGATCGCCGGGTCGCTCGTCATCCGACCATCATGGCAACATCGCCCGTCGGGGCGATGGTCTGCGGGTGCATCGACATCGGGACGAACACGACGCGCCTGCTCGTCGCCGAGCCCGCGCGCGACGGCCTGCGCGAGGTCCTGGCCCTGCGCGTCTTCACCCGCGTGCGCCGGGCGCTGGCCCCCGACGGGACGATCCCGCCGCCCGCCGTGCGCGCGCTGGCCGACGTCGTCGCCGCCCAGGCGCGGGCCGCCCGCGAGGCGGGCGCCGGCCGCCTCGAGCTCGTCGCGACCGCGCTCGTGCGCGACGCCCCGAACCGGGCCGAGCTCGCCGCCGAGCTGCGCCGCCGCACCGGGCTGGCGCTGCGCGTCCTGCCCGCCGACGAGGAGGCGCGCCTCGCCTTCCTCGGCGCGACCCGCACCTGGGCGCCGCGGCCGGCCGGGAGCGTCGCCGTCGTCGACCTCGGGGGCGGCTCGACCGAGCTGGCCGTCGGCACCGTCGACGGCGGCGTCGCCTGGCTGCGGTCGGTCCCGGTCGGCTCGGCCCGCCTCGTCGACGAGCACGTCCGCGGCGACCCGCCCGCCGCGGCCGAGCTCGCCGCCCTGCGCGCCGGGGCCGCTGCCGCGTTCGCGGCCGTCCGCCCGCCGCCGGCCGGCCTCGCGCTCGCCGTCGGCGGGTCGGCGACGTCGATGCGGCGGCTGTGCGGGGCGACGCTCGACGCGCCCGGGCTGGCCGCCGCGCTGGCCGCCGTCACCGCCGGGCCGTGCGCGGAGGTCGCCGCCCGCCACGGCCTCGACCCCGAGCGCGTCCGCCTGCTCCCCGGCGCCCTGGCCGTGCTCGAGCAGGCGGCCCGGGTGCTCGCGACCCCCCTCGCCCTCTCGCGCGGCGGGCTGCGAGAGGGCATCATCCTCTCGGCGATCGACCGGGAGCAGTGACCGAGAGTGGCCAAGGCACGTGAGGTGGAGGGGCTCGAGGCGGGCGACGCGTTCGGCGTCGCGGCCGGCAAGGTCCTGGCCGTCCGCGCCCGCGAGCTGTTCGACGCCCAGGAGGGCGTGCTCGACACGACGGACGTCGAGCGCGTCCACGCGATGCGGGTCGCCAGCCGGCGCCTGCGGGCGGCGCTGGAGATCTTCGCGCCGGCGCTCCCGCGCGACGAGCTGAAGCCGGTCCTGCGCGACGTGCGGCGGCTGGCCGACGCGCTCGGCGCGCGCCGCGACCCCGACGTCCAGATCGAGCACTTCGAGCGCCTGCGCGCGGCCCTGCCCGAGGCCGACCGCGCCGGCGTCGACGAGATCCTCGAGCGGCTGCGCGGCGAGCAGGCCGCCGGCAACGAGGTCCTCGCCGCCGCGCTGGAGGAGGCGCGCGAGAACCGGCTCGAGGAGCGGCTGGCCGCGCTGGCGGAGCGGGCGGCGGCATGAAGGCCCGCCGCGTGAAGGGCCTGCGGCCCGACCAGCGCCTCGACGACGCGATGGAGCGGACCGTCGCCGTCCGCCTGCGCGAGCTCTGCGCGTTCATGCCCAAGGCGGCCGACCCGGCCGAGGTCGAGGCGCTGCACGACATGCGGATCGCGGCCAAGCGGCTGCGCTACCTGCTCGAGCTGACCGCGTTCTGCTTCGGCCCGTACGCGCGCAAGGCGGCCAGGCGCGCGAAGGAGCTGCAGGACCTCCTCGGCGAGATCCACGACTGCGACGTGACGCTCCCGCGCGTGCTCGCCCTCCAGGAGGAGCTGCGCGAGCAGGACGTCGCCGCGCTCGTCGAGCGCGCCGGCGCGGCGGGCGACCTCGACCCGGCTCTGGCGGGCGACGCGCCGCACGCCGCCGCCTACCGCGGCCTGGAGACCGTGGCCGTCCACCTGCGCGCCCGCCGGCGGCTGCTGCACGCCCGCTTCCTCGAGCTGTGGCGCGACCTCCAGCGCGAGGGCTTCCGGGCCCGGCTCGAGCACGCGATCGGGGAGCGCCCCGAGCCGGACGCCGGGGTCGCGGTCCCGCCGCTCCCCGGCAAGTAGCATCGCCGGGTCGAGGATGACGGCACCCGACCCCTCCACCGAGCAGCACCCGATCTCCGCCGTCTCGACCGCGGAGCTCGACGTGCAGACGCTGGGCGCGGAGCCGCCCGGCGAGCCGACCGACGCCGAGCTCTTCTTCAACCGCGAGCTCTCGTGGGTCGACTTCAACGCGCGCGTCCTCGAGCTGGCCGAGGACCCGAGCGTGCCGCTCATGGAGCGGCTGAAGTTCGCCGCGATCTACGCGTCGAACCTCGACGAGTTCTTCATGATCCGCGTCGCCGGCCTCCACGACCAGGTCGACGCGGGCGTCACGAAGCGCCTCTACGACGGGCGCACCTCGAGCGAGACGATCGACGCGATCCGCGAGAAGCTGCTCGACCTCGGCGCGCGCCACACCGGCTGCGTCACCGGCGAGCTGCTGCCGGCGCTGGCCGAGCACGGCGTGCGGATCGTCGACTACGCCGACGTCACCGACGAGCAGCGGCGCGAGCTGGCCGAGCACTACCAGCGCCAGATCTTCCCGGTCCTGACCCCGCTGGCCGTGGGCCTCGGGCGCCCGTTCCCGTACATCTCGAACCTGTCGCTGAGCCTCGCCGTCCTCGTCCGCGACCCGGTCACCGGCCACCGCACGTTCGCGCGGGTGAAGGTGCCCAAGGAGATGCTGCCGCGCTTCGTCGAGCTGTCGCGGGCGCCGGGGGAGGACCGGACGTTCGTGCCGCTCGAGCAGGTCATCGCCGCGAACCTCGACCGGCTGTTCCCGGGGATGCAGATCGTCGACCACGCCGTCTTCCGGGTCACCCGCGACGCCGACTTCGAGGTCTCCGACGAGGCCGACGACCTCCTGCGCGCCGTCGAGGCCGAGCTGCGCCGCCGCCGCTTCGGCGAGGTCGTGCGCGTCGAGGTCGAGGCCGGGATGGACCGCGCCCTGCGCGACTACCTCATGCAGGCGCTCGAGGTCGAGGAGCGGCAGGTCTACGACATCGCCGGGCCGCTGGACTGCAACGACCTGTGGCAGCTCGTCGGCCTCGAGGGCTTCGAGGAGCTGCGCGACCCGCCGTGGTCGCCGGTCACCCAGCCGCGCCTGCAGGAGGACGACGGCGAGCCGGCCGACATGTTCGCGGTCATCCGCGCCGGCGACGTCCTCGTCCACCACCCGTACGACTCGTTCTCGACGTCGGTGGAGCGCTTCGTCGAGCAGGCGGTCTCCGACCCCGACGTCCTGGCGATCAAGATGACCGTCTACCGCACGAGCGACGACACGCCGCTCGTGCCGGCGCTCATCCGGGCCACCGAGCGCGGCAAGCAGGCGGTCTGCCTCGTCGAGCTGAAGGCCCGCTTCGACGAGCGCGCGAACATCGGCTGGGCGCGGGCGCTGGAGCAGGCGGGCGTCCACGTCGTCTACGGCCACCCGGCGCTGAAGACGCACGCGAAGGCGATCCTCATCGTCCGCCGCGAGGGCGACGGCGTGCGCCACTACGTCCACATCGGGACCGGCAACTACCACCCGAAGACGGCGCGCCTCTACACGGACTTCGGCCTCTTCACCTGCGACCCGGAGATCGGCGCCGACGTCGCCGACATGTTCAACTTCCTCACCGGCTACGCGCGCCCGCGCCGCTACCGGCGGGTGCTCGTCGCCCCCGCGCACCTGCGCGACGGGATCATCGAGGAGATCGAGCGGACGATCGGCGTCGTCGAGGCGGGCGGCCGGGCGCGCATCCGGATGAAGATGAACTCGCTCGTCGACCGGCGCTGCATCCGGGCGCTGTACCGGGCGTCGCAGGCGGGCGTGCCGATCGAGCTCAACGTCCGCGGCATCTGCTGCCTGCGCCCGGGGGTGCCGGGGATGTCGGAGAACATCCGGGTCGTGTCGGTCGTCGGGCGCTTCCTCGAGCACTCGCGGGTCTACGCGTTCGAGCGCGACGGCGAGCAGCGCGTCCTCATCGGGTCGGCCGACCTCATGCCGCGCAACCTCGACACGCGGGTCGAGCTCGTCACCCCGGTCGACGACGAGCGCCTGCGCGACGACCTCCTCGACACGCTCGAGCGCTGCTTCGCCGACGACACGAACGCGTGGGAGCTGGCCCCGGACGGGACCTGGACGCGGCGCACGCCGGTCGGCCCGGAGCCGCGCAACGTCCAGCGCGAGCTCATGCTCGGGCACGCGGCCCGGGCGGCCGAGACGGGCTGAGCGGGCCCCGCGGCCCGCGGCGGCGCGCCACCACCGGTCCAACCAGCGCGTGGGACCGGGGCGAAGTGGCAATGTTGCAGCCATGAGCGCCAACCTCGCCACGATCCTCACCAGGACCGCCTCCGAGCACCCCGAGCAGATCGCGATGAAGCTCGACGACGTCGAGGTCAGCTACGCGCTGCTGAACGAGGGCAGCGCGCGGGTCGCCGGCCTGCTGGCGGCCAAGGGCGTCGGGCCGGGCGACCGCGTCGGGCTCATGCTGCCCAACGTCCCGTACTTCGCGCTCTGCTACTACGGGGCCCTGCGGATCGGGGCGATCGTCGTCCCGATGAACGTCCTGCTGAAGGGGCGCGAGGTCGGCTACCACCTGCGCGACTCGGGGGCGAAGGCCCTGTTCGCCTGGCACGACTTCGGCGAGGCGGCGCGGACCGGCGCGGGCGAGGCGGGGACCGAGGTCGTGCTCGTGGCGCCCGGCGAGTTCGAGCAGCAGGTCGTCGCGGCCGAGCCGATCCACGAGGTCGCCGAGCGCGACGGGGGCGACACCGCCGTGATCCTCTACACGTCGGGGACGACCGGGACGCCGAAGGGCGCCGAGCTCACGCACGACAACCTGCGCCGCAACGCCGACATCGCGCGCGGGCTGTTCGACATCGGCCCCGGCGACGTCGTCCTCGGCGCGCTGCCGCTCTTCCACTCGTTCGGGCAGACGTGCGCGCTGAACGCGTGCGTGGCCGGCGGCGCGCTGCTCACGCTCCTGCCGCGCTTCGACGCGACGAAGGCGCTCGAGATCCTCCAGCGCGACGCGGTCACCGTCTTCGAGGGCGTCCCGACGATGTACGCGGCGCTCCTCAACCACCCCGAGCGCGAGCGCTACGACGTGTCGGCGCTGAAGGTGTGCGCGTCCGGCGGCGCGGCGCTGCCGGTCGAGGTGCTGCGCGGGTTCGACGAGGCGTTCGGCTGCAAGGTGCTCGAGGGCTACGGCCTCAGCGAGACGTCCCCGGTCGCCTCGTTCAACCACCCCGACCGCGAGCGCAAGCCCGGCTCGATCGGGACGCCGATCGAGGGCGTGGAGATGAAGGTCGTCGACGACGACGACCACGACCTGCCGCCCGGCGAGGTCGGCGAGATCGTCATCCGCGGCCACAACGTCATGAAGGGCTACTGGCAGCGGCCGGACGCGACCGCCGAGGTCATGCGCGGCGGCTGGTTCCACACCGGCGACATGGCCCGCGTCGACGAGGACGGCTACTTCTTCATCGTCGACCGCAAGAAGGACCTCATCATCCGCGGCGGCTACAACGTCTACCCGCGCGAGGTCGAGGAGGTCCTCTACGAGCACCCGGCGGTGCGCGAGGCGGCGGTCGTCGGGATCCCGCACCCGCAGCTGGGGGAGGAGGTCGGCGCCGCGGTCGCGCTGAAGGAGGGCGCCCAGGTGACGGCCGAGCAGCTGCGCGAGTACGTCCGCGAGCAGGTCGCCGCCTACAAGTACCCGCGGGAGATCTGGTTCGTCGACGAGCTGCCGAAGGGCCCGACCGGGAAGATCCTCAAGCGCGAGATCACCGCGCCCGCCGAGGTCACGAAGGCGTAGGCGGGGCACCGGGGGACGGGCCGCCGGCCGCCGGGTCGCGCGCGCCGGCCCCGTCCCCGGTCCCGGGCCGCGACGGCCGATCTGCTCTTATCTGCATCTGACGCGGGGGGAACTACCTTCGAGGCAGGCAGATGGCAGAGCGGCTGTGGACCACACCGGAACCGGAGGACGAGCTCGCCCGCTGGCGGCCGGAGCGCCCCGAGCCGGCGGGCGGCGCGCCCGACGGCCGTCCCGGGCCGCCCGCGGCCGAGCCGCCGCGCGAGCCGGCGCCGCCGGCCGCCGCCGAGGCGCCGACCGAGCCGATCGACGTCGCCGCGGCCGCCGCCCGCGTCCGGGGGCTGGCCC
>JADGIB010000052.1 GCA_019683665.1 Solirubrobacteraceae bacterium | reverse complement strand
CCCGGCTGCGCGGGGCGCGGGCGATGCGCCGCGGCGACCCGGAGGGCGCCTACGCCGCGCTCGCCCGCCAGGCCGAGCGCTGCGAGCGGGCCGGCGACGCCGGCGGCGCGGCCGCGCTCCTGCTCGAGGCGGCGGTCGCGCCGATGATGACGGGCGACGTCGCCGAGCACGACCGCGCGATCGCCCGCGCCCGCGCGGCGGCGGCCCGCGCCGGCGGGCCGGCCGCCGTCCTCGCCGACCTCGTCGCCGCCGAGCTGCTCGCCGCCCGCGGCGAGGACGCCGCCGGCGACGCGGCGCTCGAGGCGCTCGCGCCCGCCCTCGAGGCCGTCGACCCGCTCGCCTCGGCCGAGATCGTCGGGATGGCCGCGCAGGCCTCGCTGTGGGTCGGCGCGTTCGCGCGGGCCGAGCGGATCCTCGGCCGGATGATCGCCGCCGCCGAGGCGTCCGGGGCCGCCGCCCGCCTCCCCTACCCGCTGAGCGTCCGCGCCGAGCTCGGCTTCCGCCGCGGGCGCTGGGACGCCGCGCTGGACGACGCGCGCGCCGCCGTCGACGCCGCCCGCGCGACCGGGCAGCGCACCGTGCTCGCGTTCACGCTCGCCGTCCTCGCGCGGGTCGAGGCCTGGCGCGGGGCGCGGCCCCGGGCGCGCCGGCTCGCCGGGGAGGCGCTCGCGCTCGCGATCGCCGACCGGGCCGACGGGATCGCCGTCCACGCGCAGGCGGCGCTGGCCGAGGTCGAGCTGCTCGACGGGCGGCCCGACGCGGCGGTCGCCGCCGCGCGGGAGGCGGCCCGGCCCGTGCACGCGCCCAGCTCGCCGCCGCAGGTCGCGCACTCGGGCGCGTGCGGGTCCCAGTCGGCGCGGCGGGTGACCTGGCCCTCGAAGCGGACGGCGGCGACCGGGGAGAGCGCCACCCGGCGGCCGGCCGCGACCAGCGTGTAGCGGGCGGGCCGCGCGAGCGAGACGACCGTGCGCTCCAGGCCGCTCGCGTCGACCCAGGTCGCGCAGCGGTCCTTCGTCTCGCTGTCGAGGTAGTGCCACTCGACCTCGCGGTTGGCCGTCGCCTCCTCGAGGACGAACGTGCGCTCGACGACCGTCGGGACGCGCGGCGCCTTCCTCGGCGCCGCCTCGGCGGCGGGAGCGGCGGACAGGAGGATCAGCGCGGCGAGGGCCGCGAGCGGGATCGGCAGGCGTGGCATGGGCGGCGACGCTACGTCCGGGCCGCCCGGCCCGCATCGGGGGGTTCCCTCGCCTACCCGCGCAGGGCCCGGTACAGCGCGTTGGCCGGCACGCCGGTGAGCTCGGCGACGACGGCCGCGGCCGGGCGCACCTTCGCGCCGGCGTCGACGAGGCGGGCGAGCGCGTCGAGGGCCCGGGCGCGGTCGGCCGAGCCGGCGGGCGCGGCGCCGACGACGAGGACGATCTCGCCGCGCGGCTCCTCGGCGGCGTAGCGCTCGGCCAGCTCGGCGGCGCGGCCGCGCACGACCTCCTCGTGGACCTTCGTCAGCTCCCGGCAGACGGCGACCGGGCGGTCCGGGTCGGCGGCGGCGAGCGAGGCGAGCGTCGCGGCCAGGCGCTTGGGGGACTCGAACGCGACGACGGTCTCCTCGGCCGCCCACAGCGCGTCGCGCTCGCCCGCCTTGCGGGGCACGAACCCGGCGAAGCGCCAGCGGTCGGCCGGGAGCGCGCTGGCGACGAGCGCGGCGAGCGCGGCGCTCGGGCCGGGCAGCACCTCGACGGCGAGGCCGGCAGCGACGCACGCCTCGACGAGGACCGCGCCCGGGTCGCTGACGAGCGGCATCCCGGCGTCGGAGACGAGCGCGACGACGGCGCCGCCGCGCATCCGCTCGACGAGCTCGGCGGCGCGGGCGCGCTCGTTGTGCTCGTGGTAGCTGACGAGGCTGGCCGACACCCCGTAGCGGTCGAGCAGGACGCGGGTGCGGCGCGTGTCCTCGCAGGCGACGACGTCGGCCTCGCGCAGCGCGGCGAGGACGCGCAGCGTGACGTCCTCGAGGTTGCCGATCGGCGTGGGGCAGATGACGAGGCGCCCGGCGCTCACGCCGCCGCCCGCTGGTCGATCGACTCGCGCGCGAGGAGGGCGGCGCCGATCATCCCCGACTCCTCGCCGAAGTGGGTGGCGGTCACGCGGACGTGGTCGCGGCCCGGGGGCAGGCCGCGGGCGAGCATCTCGGCGCGGGCCGGCTCGAGGACGAGGTCGCCGGCGGCCACGACCCCGCCCCCGACGACGATGACGTCCGGGTTGAAGATGTTCACGAGGCTCGACATGCCGACGCCGAGGCGGCGGCCGACGAGCGCGAGGACCTCGCGGGCGGCCTCGTCGCCGTCGTGGGCGAGCTCGGTGACGAGCGGCCCGGTGATCCCGCGCTGCTGCGCGAGCGCCCGCCCGAGCGCCGACCGCGGCCGGCGGCCCGCGAGCGCGGTCGCCTCGCGCACGAGCGCCGAGCCGGACGCCATCACCTCCAGGCAGCCGCGGTTGGGGCAGTTGCCCTGGCACGGGGGGCCGTCCTGCTCGACGACGACGTGCCCGAGCTCGCCGGCGGCGCCGCGGGAGCCGCGGTAGAGCTCGCCGTCGATGACGATGCCGCCGCCGATGCCGGTGCCGAGCGTGAGCATGAGCGCGTTGCGGGCGCCCTGCGCGGCACCGGCCCGGTGCTCGGCCAGGAGCGCCAGGTTCGCGTCGTTGTCCATGAAGACCGGGAGGTCGAGCCGCTCGGCCAGGACCGTGGCGACCGGGACGTCGGCGAGCGGCAGGTGGGTCGAGTGGACCGACACGCCGCGGGCGGCGTCGATCGTGGACGGGATCCCGATCCCGACCGCGTCGACCGGGCCGTCGACGGCCTCGATCGCCTCGCGGATCGCGCCCTCGAGGATCGCCAGCACCTCCGCGGTGTCCTCGCCGCGCGACGAGCGCAGCGCGCGGTGGTGGACGCGCAGCGCGGGGTCCACCGCGCCGGCGAGCAGCTTGGTGCCCCCGAGGTCCACTCCGATGACGCACCCTTTAGGCACCTTCGCCACCATACAGCGCCATGTCGGACGCCCCGGGGCGGGACGAGCCGTCCCCGCCGCCCTCACCGCCGGCGCGGGCGCCGCACCCGCAGGACCCGCCGCCCACCTACACGAAGTACCGCGCCCGCCCGCGGCTGCTGCCGCGGCGCGAGGTCGACGAGATCGCCGAGCTGCGCCGCCACGCGGCGGGCGAGGCGGGCGACCGCGCCCCGGGCGTCCCCGGCGCCCCCGGGGCGCCGCGGCCGCGCCGGCGCCTGCGCCTGCCGGGCGGCGGGCGGCGCTGGACGTGGGGGCGCGTCCTGCGCTGGGTCCTCGGGCTGCTGTGCGGCTGGCTCCTCCTGTCGGCCGCCCTCTTCCTCGTCAGCGCCCAGATCCAGGCCGGGAAGGTGTCCGACGAGACGAAGGCCGCGCTCGACGACGGCGGCTTCCCGCTGTGGTCGGCGACGAACATCCTCGTGCTCGGCTCCGACCAGCGCTCCGAGAAGACGGCCGAGCCGGGCTCGTCGACGAGCGGGCCCAGCCGCTCGGACTCGATCATGCTCCTGCGCGTCGGCGCCGGCCACAACAGCCGCCTGTCGATCGCGCGCGACACCCTCGTCGACATCCCCGGCCACGGGCGCGGCAAGATCAACGCCGCCTACGCGTACGGCGGGGCCCCGCTGGCGATCGAGACCGTCCGCCGGTACCTGGGGATCCCGATCCACCACGTCATCGAGGTGAGCTTCGAGCGCTTCCCCGGCCTCGTCGACGCGCTCGGCGGGGTCACCTACGAGGGCCCGTGCGTCATCTCGAAGATCAACGGCGGGCGGCGCAACGGCGGCTTCACGCTGCGGCTGCGGCGCGGCCGGACGCACATCGACGGCGACCAGGCGCTCGCGCTGGCGCGCACCCGCAAGAACCTCTGCCGCCCCCAGGAGACCGATCTCGACCGGGCCCGCCGCCAGCAGTTCCTGCTCACCGCGATGAAGGACAAGCTGACGACGCCCGGCGGCCTGTTCGGCATCCCCCACGGGGCGTTCTACCGGCTGCCGCTCATCGGCTGGCGCACCCCGCGGGCGTTCACGACCGACATGGGCGGCCCGACGCTCGCGGCCGTGTTCGCGGCGATGGCGATCGGCGGCTCGTCGGAGACGCACGTGCTCGGGACGCTCACCGGCGTCGTGCCGGAGGCCGACAGGGAGCAGGCGGTCGAGGCGTTCCTCGACGGCTGACGGCGCGCAGCCCGGGACGGCGTCGCGCGCGGGCCGGGCGGCGGACGGCTCGGACGCGGCCCGGTCCGCGTCGGGGTCGGATCAGTCGCTCGAGGCGCTGCTCGACGAGCCCGAGTCGCTCTTGGACTCGGACTTCGACTCCGACGAGGAGCCCGAGCCCTTGCCCGCCTCCTTCTCGCGGGCGCGCTTCCGCGTCCCGTAGTCGGTGTTGTAGAAGCCCGATCCCTTGAAGTGCACGGCGGGCGCGTGCAGCACCCGCTCAACAGGCTGCCCGGTCTCCGGGTCCTCGGTCAGCGGCTCGTCGGTGATCGACTGGAGGATCTCGAAGGTCGTGCCGTCCTGGCGGCGATACTCGTAGATGGGCATCGGGCCGAGGATTGTAGAGTCCGCGGCCGGTATGGCCTCGGACACGGTCACCATGGACAAGATCGTGGCGCTCACGAAGCGCCGCGGCTTCATCTTCCCGACGGGCGAGATCTACGGCGGGCTCGGCTCGACGTACGACTTCGCCCACTACGGCGTCCTGCTGAAGACGAACGTCAAGAACGCCTGGTGGCAGGCGATGCTCCAGGAGCGCGACGACATCGTCGCCCTGGACTCGGCGATCCTCCAGCACCCGAAGACCTGGGAGGCCTCCGGCCACCTCGCCGGCTTCACCGACCCGCTCGTCCAGTGCCTGGGCGAGTGCAAGCGCCGGTTCCGCGCCGACCACCTCGACGAGGGCCAGACGACGTGCCCGGTCTGCGGCGGCGAGCTGAGCGAGCCGCGCGACTTCAACCTCATGTTCGAGACGACGATGGGCCCGGTGAAGGACGCGGGCGCCACCGTCTACCTGCGCCCGGAGACCGCGCAGGGCATCTTCGTGAACTTCAAGAACGTCCTGCAGACGTCGCGCAAGAAGCCGCCGTTCGGCATCGCGCAGGTCGGCAAGTCGTTCCGCAACGAGATCACGCCGGGCAACTTCGTCTTCCGCACGCGCGAGTTCGAGCAGATGGAGATGGAGTTCTTCGTCCCGCCGGACGAGGCCCCGCGCTGGTACGACTACTGGAAGCAGGCACGCTTCGACTGGTACGTCGAGCTCGGCCTGCGCCCCGACCACCTGCGCCTGCGCGAGCACGACCCCGACGAGCTCAGCCACTACTCGTCGGGCACTGCCGACATCGAGTACCTGTTCCCGATCGGCTGGTCGGAGCTGGAGGGCATCGCCAACCGCGGCACGTTCGACCTCACCCAGCACTCGCAGCACTCGGGCGAGAAGCTCGAGTACTTCGACCAGCAGACGAAGGAGCGCTACATCCCAGCCGTCATCGAGCCGGCCGCGGGCGCCGACCGGGCCACGCTCGCCTTCCTCGTCGACGCCTACGACGAGGAGGAGGTCAACGGCGAGACGCGGACCGTCCTGAAGCTGCACCCGCGCCTGGCGCCGGTGAAGGCCGCCGTGCTGCCGCTCGTGCGCAAGGACGGCCAGCCCGAGGTCGGCCGCGAGATCGTCGACCTCCTGCGCCGGCACATGCAGGTCGAGTACGACGAGGGCGGCTCGATCGGCAAGCGCTACCGCCGCCAGGACGAGATCGGCACCCCGTACTGCGTGACCGTCGACCACCAGACGCTCGAGGACCGCACGGTGACCGTGCGCGACCGCGACACGCTCGCGCAGGAGCGCGTGGCGATCGACGCGCTGCCCGGGCACCTGGCCGGTCGGCTGGCCGCGCCGTGGCGCTCGCCGAAGCTCGGCTGACGCGCGCGCCGGTCCCACGCCGGCGCCGCGGTTGTCGGATCACGGTCGGTATGCGGCCGCGAGACGACAACGGCGACGAGCGCGCCGCGCCGCGGGCGGTCAGCGGAGCGTCGCCGTCGCGCGCAGGCGCAGGAGCCCGCCGGCGGTCTCGGTCGCCCGCAGGCCGGTGACCCGCACGCGCGGGTCGTCGAAGACGACGGTGTCGCCGACCGGGACGCCCTCGGGCTCGGCGACGACCGCGCCGTCGCGGACGACGACGCGCACGCGCACCGGCAGCGTGACCCCGAACGCGCCGGCCTCCCCGGTGAAGACGAGCGCGCCCGGCCGCGACGCCGCCGCGTCGTAGCGCAGGTCGCGCACGTCGACGGGCGCCGCCGCCGCGATCTGGGCGACGTCGACGGTCGCCTCGGCCGCCGCCTCGCTCCCCCGCCGCCGCACGGCGACGTCGCGCAGCGTCACCCCGGCCCGCGACACCTCCGGGATCGAGAGGTCGACCGGGTCCTGGGCGAGGAGCGCGTCGAGCGCGGCCGGCCCGTCGGCGGCGGCGCCGGCGACCGCGGCCTCCGCCCGCAGCCGCTGCGCCTGCTCGGCCAGCGCCCGCTCCAGCCGGCCCGCGTCGAACGCGACCGTCGCCACCGGGGGGAGCGACCCGCCGCCGTCGCCCGGGCGCAGCAGCAGGACGGCGGCGACCGCCCCGACCGCGCACAGCGCCGCCACCGCGGCGATCCGCAGCGACCGCGACCCCCCGGCCATGTCAGGCGATGAGCGCGCGGACCGCGGCCACCCCGGCCGCGATCGTCTCGGAGTGGTCGCGGCCGGGCTCCAGCAGCATCCGCAGCGACAGCCCGTCGGCCAGCGACAGGAGCACCTCGACGACGGCCTCCGGCGAGGCGGCGAGGTGGAGGACGCCCTGCGCGTGCTTGTCGGCGAGCGCGGTGACGATGTGGCGGCGCAGCCCGGCCTGCAGCTCGGCGTACTCGGCGGCGATCTCCGGGTTGCGCTGGGCCAGCGAGAACAGCTCGAAGCCGACGGCGACGAGGTCGCGGTCGTTGGCGACGAGGTCCTGCAGCGAGGCGACGAGCAGCGAGATGACGTCGTCGGCCGTCTCGGCCCGCTCGAGCGCCGCCTCGAGCGCGGCCATCTTCAGCTCGAAGTCGCGCCGGACGACCTCGGCCAGCAGCCGCTCCTTCGTGCCGAAGTAGTAGTGCAGCAGGCCCCGGGACACGCCCGCCTCGCGGGCGACGTGGTCGAACGTCGAGCCGGCCACGCCGCGGCGCGCGACCGAGCTGCGCATCGCGTCGACGATGCGCTGCGCCTTGTCGTTGGAGAGCGTGCGGGTCGAAGCGGCCTCCACGCCATCCAGCCTATTGGAGCCCGAACGCGACGAAGGCGCCCCGGGAGGCGCCTTCGAGCGGTCGGATGCGGCCGGCGGCCGCGGGACTAGGACGCCGTCGCGGCGGGCGCCGGCGGCGGCGAGGCGGGCGCGGTCGTCGACGTGTAGTCGAACTCCTCCTCCGCGCCGAAGAGCAGGTCGAGAACCTTGTTGCGCAGCCCCTCGCTGAGGGCGAGCGCGAGCCCGGCCGCGACGACGAGCACGAGCAGCTTGTGGCCGCGGCGGCGCTTCCGCTTCTTCGGCCCCTCGCGCAGCGCCTGCGCGGCGTCGCGCAGGGCCTCCGACGCGTTGGACAGCTCCTTCTGGAACTTCTTGTCGTCGAGGATGACCTTCGCCGGGGGCTTGCCGTTGCCGAGCCGATCGATCGCGGCCCGGGCGGAGTCGAAGGCCGTCTTCAGGTTCTCGCGCAGCTCTTCGTCCTGCATGAGGCGCTGCACGTAGGGGCTGCTCTTGACCGCAAGTGCTGCGCTTCCCGCCTTCGCGGCCTTGGACTTCGCTGCCATTCTCACTTCCCTCGGGTCGCTTGTCGGGACCTCCGGCCAGCATATACCCGGCCGTTGGACGCCGCACCCTGCGGGAGGGCGGCGGCGAGGACCTCGCCGACGTCGCGGACGAACACGAACTCGAGCTCCTTGCGCAGGTGCTCGGGGATCTCGTCGGCGTCGGCCTCGTTGTCGGCCGGCGCGATGACGCGGCGCAGCCCGGCGCGCTGGGCGGCGAGCGCCTTCTCCTTCAGGCCGCCGATCGGCAGGACCTGGCCGGTGAGCGTCACCTCGCCGGTCATCGCCGTGTCGTCGCGCATCGGAGTCCCCGACAGCAGCGAGACGAGCGCGGTGACCATCGTCACGCCCGCGCTCGGGCCGTCCTTCGGGGTGGCGCCGGCCGGGACGTGGACGTGGATGTCGTGGGTGGCGAACCACTCGTCGTCGATCCCCTCCGGCGGGTGCGCGCGCACGTACGTGAGCGCCGCCTGGGCGGACTCGCGCATGACGTCGCCGAGCTGGCCGGTCGTCGTCAGGCGGCCCTTGCCCGGCATCGCCGACGCCTCGACGAACAGGACGTCGCCGCCGACCGGCGTCCAGGCCAGGCCGGCCGCGACGCCGGGCTCGCGCGTGCGGCGGCGCACCTCGGAGTGGAAGCGCCGCTTGCCGAGCAGCTCGCGCACGCGCTTCTCGGAGATCGTGACCCGCCGCGTCAGCGTCCCTTCGGCGACCTGGCGGGCGATCTTGCGGCAGACGCTGCCGATCTCGCGCTCGAGGTTGCGCACGCCCGCCTCGCGGGTGTAGTCGCGGACGATCGCCCGCAGCGCCGGCACCGAGAACGAGATCTGGGAGCGCTTCAGGCCGTTGCGCTCGATCTGGCGCGGCACGAGGTAGCGCTTGGCGATCTCGAGCTTCTCCTCCTCGGTGTAGCCGGCGAGCTGGATGATCTCCATCCGGTCGCGCAGCGGGCCGGGGATCGTGTCGAGCGTGTTCGCGGTCGTGATGAACATCACGTCGCTGAGGTCGAACGGCACGTCCAGGTAGTGGTCGCGGAACGTGGCGTTCTGCTCGGGGTCGAGCACCTCGAGCATCGCGCTGGCCGGGTCGCCGCGGTAGTCGCTGCCCATCTTGTCGATCTCGTCGATCATGAACAGCGGGTTCTTCGACTCCGCGTCGCGCAGCGCGCGGATGATGACGCCCGGCATCGCCCCGACGTACGTGCGCCGGTGGCCGCGGATCTCGGCCTCGTCGCGCACGCCGCCGGCGCTGATGCGCTCGAACCTCCGGCCCAGCGCGCGGGCGATCGAGCGGCCCAGCGACGTCTTGCCGACGCCGGGCGGCCCGACGAAGCAGAGGATCGAGCCGCGCGCGTCGGGCTTGAGCCTGCGCACGGCGAGGAACTCGAGGATCCGGTCCTTGACCTGCTCGATGTCGTAGTGGTCGGCGTCGAGCACCTCGCGGGCGTGGGCGAGGTCGAGGTTGTCCTCGGTCGTCTTCTGCCACGGCAGCGTCGCCAGCCACTCCAGGTAGGTGCGGATGACGCCGTGCTCGGCCGCCATCGACGGCAGCTTCTCCAGGCGCGACAGCTCGCGGTCGGCGACCCGGCGCACGTCCTCGGGCAGGCCGGCGGCGTCGAGCTGCTCGCGCAGGTCGCGGGCCTCCGCCTCGGCCTCGTCCTCCTCGCCGAGCTCCTCCTGGATCGCCTTCAGCTGCTGGCGCAGGACGTACTCGCGCTGGGACTGGTCCAGCTCCGACTGGACCTGCGACTGGATCTTCGTCCCGATCGAGATGACCTCGAGCTCGCGCGCGAGCAGCTTCGACAGGCGGCGCAGCCGCTCGGCGACGTCGACCTCCTCGAGCAGCTCCTGCTTCTCGGCCGTCTTCAGCCGCAGCGCGCCGCCGATGAGGTTCGCCAGCGCGGCGGGGTCGTCGAGGTTGGCGACGGCGACCTGGAGCTCCTCGGGCAGGTACGGGACCGCCTCGACGATCTGCGAGAACGTCGACTGGACGTTGCGCACGAGCGCGGTCAGCTCCGGGCTCTCGACGACGACGTCGGGCATCGGCGAGATCCGGGCGACGAGGAACGGCTGCTCGCCGACCCACGCGTCGAGGTGGACGCGCTGGGTGCCCTGGACGAGGATCCGCAGCGTCCCGTCGGGGACCTTCAGCATCCGGGCGACGACGCCGACGACGCCGACGTCGTAGAGGTCGGCCGGGCCGGGCGTCTCGATCTCGGCGCTGCGGCTGGCCGTCATGACGAGCATCCGGTCGCGGCCGAGGACGTGGTTGACGAGCTCGATCGAGCGCTCCTGGCCGATCGCCAGCGGCGTCAGCGTGTCCGGGAACGGGACCGAGTCGCGCAGCGGCAGGACCGGGAGCGTCTCCGGCAGGCCCCGCTCGGCCCCGATCTGCACCTCGCGCGCCTCGCCCTCGGTGACGATGTCGATCGTCATCGCCGCCCCTCGCCGTCGCGGTCGGGCACCTCGATCGGCACGCTGCGCGAGCGCGGGTCGGGCTGGCGCAGCGGCAGCTCGACGCGCAGGACGCCGTCCTCGTAGGTCGCCTTCGCCTCGTCGGCGGCGACGTCGGCCCCGAGCTGGATCGCGCGCCGGAACGGGCCGTGCTCGATCTCGATCTGCTGGTAGACGCGGCCCTCGGACTCGTCGAGCGCGCCGCGGTTGCCCGAGATGATCAGCTCCCGCCCGCGGACCTCAAGGTCGATCTGGCCGATGTCGACCCCGGCGAGCTCGGCGGTGACGATCGCGCGCGGCGGGTCGCCGACGTAGGAGACGTCGACGCGGGGCGTGAAGCCGGCGCGGCGGTGGGGCGCCAGCGAGCGGTCGAAGACGCCGCCGAACAGCTCGTCCATCTCGCGGCGCATGCGCTCGAAGTTGGCGAAGATGTCACGCTCGGGCATCGCGGTGGCTCCTCATGCTGACGTTCCCTCGATCAGCGTCTTCAGGCGCCGCAGCGTCGCCTCGGACTCGCGCTCGGGGACGTTGCCGACGAGCGCGCGGCTGGCGACCGCGCCGAGCGGCCCCAGCGGCGCCTTGAACTCGTTCTCGTAGTCGAAGCGGGTGCGCCCGCCGTCGACCTCGGTGAGGCGGTAGGCGATGTGGGCGCGCGACCGCGCGGGCCCGCGCCCCTCCCAGATCGCCACGTGCGGCGGCCGGCGCTCGACGAGCGTCCAGTGGACGTGGAAGTTCACGCCGCGCAGGTGGAGGGTCTGCTCCATGTGCTCGTCGTCGTGCTCGCCGAGGCCGCGGTGGATGGTGACCCACTCATGGAGGCGCTCGGGATCCATGACCACCGCCCAGACCCGCTCGGGCGGGGCGGCGATCTCGATCGACTGGGTCACCTTGGCCATGGACGCGTGATCATCGCGCAGCGAGGGGCTCGCCGGACGCCTCCCAGTCGCGCAGGGCCCGCTCGACGGCGGCGTCGAACCGGTGCAGGCGCACGCCGAGCAGCCCGGCGGCCCGGTCGTCGCGCGGGAGCAGGTCGCCCTCGAGGCCCTCCATCAGCGGCCCGATGAGCTCGTGCGTCTCCCCGGCGACGGCGGCCGCGACCCGCGACGTCAGCGCGGTGGCCGTGAAGCCGAGGCGGACCGGCGGGCGGCCGACGAGCATGAGGTCGGCGATGCGCGCGACCATCTCGCCGTAGGTGAGCGTGTCGGGACCGGCGATGTCGAGCGACTCGCCGGCGGCGGCCTCGCTCTCGGCGGCGCGCTGGAGGAAGGCGAGCACGTCGCGGCCGTCGATCGGCCGGGTGCGGTGGTCGCGCCAGGCCGGCAGCGGCAGGACCGGCAGGCGCTCGACGAGCCGCACGAGGAAGCGGAACGAGCGGCTGGCGGCCGAGATCACGATCGAGGCGCGCAGCGCGACCGACTCGGGCGTCGTCGCGTGGACGATCCGCTCGACCTCCAGGCGGCTGGCGAGGTGCGGCGAGGCGGCGCGGTCGGCCGGGACGAGCCCGCCGAGGTAGACGACGCGGCGCACGCCGGCCGCGCGGGCGGCGTCGCGGAAGCGCTCGGCGGCGAGGCGGTCGCGCACGGCGAAGTCGTCGACGTTCGGCTCCATCGAGTGGATGAGGTAGTAGGCGACCTCGATCCCGTCGAGCGCCGCCGCCAGCCCCTCGCCGCTGACCGCGTCGGCGCGCAGGACGGGGATGCCGTGGGTGCCGGCGACCGTGGCCCGGGTGGGGTCGCGGGCCATGCCGCGGACGTCGTGGCCGGCGGCGGCGAGCCGGGGCGCGAGCGCGGCGCCGATGGCGCCGGTGATGCCGGTGACGAGGATGCGCATGGACGGGCGGTCGGCGGGCGGCGCCGAAAGCCGGGCCGCTACCCCGCCCACATCATGCCCAGTCGCCGGAATTTCCCGCTCGTTGCGGGCGAACGCGCCCGAAAACGAGGAATTTGCAGGGCTTTCACGAAACGTGTGCGTTTTGCGGGAAAAGCCGCTGCAGCGCGTCGGCGGGTCTGCTTCGATGCCGAACCGACCGATGGCGAGAACGAAGAAGATCACCTGCGAGGACTGCTACTTCCGCCGCAACCTCCTCTGCGCGCTGGACCTCGCGGAGCCCTGCACCACCTTCCGTCCGAACCACCCCGACGGCCTGCGGCCGCCCCAGCAGCTGCGCTTCGTCTTCCACCAGGAGCGGCGGGCGCGCGCGGCCTGGGCCTTCCCGTCCGCGCAGGAGCAGGCGGCCCTGCACGGATAGCCCGGTCAGGGCCCGACGAGGGGGTCGGCGCGGATCGCGCCCTCCACGGGCAGCCCCTCGCGGACCCAGTACTCGAAGCCGCCGATCATCTCCCGCACGTCGCGGCCCGCGTCGTGCAGGCGCGCAGCGGCCTTCGTGGCCCCGTTGCAGCCCGGCGACCAGCAGTAGGTCACGAGCGGGCCGTCGGGGAGCGGGCCGTGGATCGAGACGGCGCCGGGCAGGTGCGCGCGCTCGTAGCTCGCGCGCGAGCGAGCGTCGACGAGCGTGAAGCCGGGCCCCTCGGGCCCGGCCGCGCGCCTCGCGGCCCCCCCGGCGGCGGGGTCGGTCTCGTGGGCGAGGCGGGCGGCGAACGGGTTGCTGGGCATGGCGCCAGGATCGGGCCGCGGCGGCGCGCGCGCCAGTGGCCCGAGGGACGACGTCCGCTACGTTCCGGCCATGCCGGCCGCCCACCGCGTCGCCGTCCTCGCCTACGACGGCATGGCGCCGTTCGAGCTGGGGATCGTGGTCGAGGTCTTCGGGCTGCCGCGGCCGGAGCTCGGCGACCGCCGCTGGTACGCGCTCGACGTCTGCGCGGCGCGGCCCGGCCCGCTGGAGGCGGTCGGCGGCTTCGCGATCGCCGCCCGCCACGGCCTCGACCGGCTCGCCGCCGCCGACACCGTCGTCGTCCCCGGCCAGCGCGTCGACGAGCCGGTCGACCCGGCGCTCCGCGACGCGCTGCGCGACGCGCACGCGCGCGGCGCGCGCGTCGTGTCGATCTGCTCGGGCGCCTTCGCGCTCGCCGCCGCCGGCCTCCTCGACGGGCGCCGCGCGACGACGCACTGGCGCTACGCGGGCGAGCTGCGCCGCCGCCACCCGCGCGTCCGCGTCGACCCCGGCGTCCTCTACGTCGACGAGGGCGACGTCCTCACCTCGGCCGGGAGCGCGGCCGGGATCGACCTGTGCCTGCACCTCGTGCGCCGCGACCACGGCGCCGAGATCGCCAACCACGTCGCCCGGCGGCTCGTCGTCGCGCCCCACCGCGACGGCGGCCAGGCGCAGTTCATCGAGCGCCCGGTCCCCGACGGCGCCGGCGAGGACGCCATCGCCCGCACGATGGCGTGGGCGCTCGAGCGCCTCGGCGAGCCGCTGCCGCTCGCCCGCCTGGCCGCCCGCGCGCACCTGTCGCCGCGCAGCTTCACGCGCCGCTTCCGGCGGGCGACCGGGACGAGCCCGGCGCGCTGGGTCCTCGACCAGCGCATCCGCGCGAGCCTGCCGCTGCTCGAGCGCTCCGACCTGCCGGTCGAGCACGTCGGCGCCGCCGTCGGCATCCCGAGCCCGGCCGCGTTCCGGCGCCACTTCGCCCGGGCGATGGGGCTGCCGCCGGTCGCCTACCGGCGCGGGTTCCGCGCCGCCGAGGCCTCGAGCGCGGCGGCGATCGCGCCGGCGTCGAGCGGCCCGTCGTAGGGCTCGTCGCCGACGAACAGCGCCGGGGTGGCGGTCACCCCGCTGCGGCGGGCGCTGTCGACGTCGGCGGCGACGGCGTCGGCCTGGACGCGGTGGCGCAGGTCGTCGGCGAAGCGGTCGACGTCGAGCCCGAGCCGCTGCGCGATCGCGACGAGGTCGCTGGGCGCCAGCTCCGGGGCGGCCATGAGCGCGTCCCACATCGCCCAGTAGCGGCCCTGGGCGCCGGCCGCCTCCGCCGCCTCGGCGGCGAGCGGCCCCTCGGGGTGGGCGTCCTCGATCGGCAGGTCGCGGAAGACGACCCGCAGGCGGTCGCCGAGCCGCTCGCGCAGCTCGCCGGCGACGGCGGCGGCCCGGCGCGTCCCCGGGCAGGCGAAGCCCCCGAACAGCGTCAGCGTCAGCGGCGCCTGCGCCGGGCCGCGCACGTGGTCGGCCCGCGGGTCGACCGGCGGGTCCAGGCGGGCGGCGACGCGCTCGTGCGCGTCGGTCGCCGGCCCGGCGCGGCGCAGGAGCCCGGCGCCGACCACCGCGGCGAGGACCGACGCGGCGAGGACGCCGAGCTTGGCCTCCTGGCGCAGGACGGCGTCGTCCTCGAAGGCGAGCTCGGCGACGAACAGCGAGACGGTGAAGCCGATCCCGGCCACCGCCGCGGCGCCCGCGAGGTGGCGGGCGGCGACGCCGCCGGGCAGCGGCCCGATCCGCAGCGCGACCGCGGCGCGGGCGAAGAGGCCGATGCCGAGCGCCTTGCCGGCGACGAGGCCGGCGACGACGCCGAGCGCGACCGGCGAGGAGAGCGCGTCCCCGATCGCGTCGCCGTCGAGCGCCACCCCGGCGTTCGCGAGCGCGAAGAGCGGGACGATGACGTAGCTCGTCCACGGGTGGAGGACCTCCTCGAAGCGCTCGTTGGCCGAGACCGACCGGCGCACCTGGAGGGTCGCGGCGCGCACCCCGTGCGCGGTCGGCGCGCGGCGGAAGACGCGGCCCAGCGCCGCGGCCCGGTCGAGGTCGGCGCGGCGGGGCGGGTGGACGGCGGTGAGCAGGCCGAGCGCGACGCCGGCGATCGTCGGGTGCAGGCCGGACTCCAGGACGGCGATCCACAGCGCGACCCCGGCGACGGCGTAGGCGGGCCCGCGCCAGTCGCCGATGCGCCGCCCCAGGGCGATCGCGACGAGGATCGCGGCGGCGACGGCGAGCCAGGCCGGCTCGACGCCGTGGCTGTAGAAGACGGCGATGACGAGGATCGCGCCGACGTCGTCGACGATCGCCAGCGTGAGGAGGAAGACGCGCACGCCGGGCGGGCAGCGCGACCCGAGCAGGGCGAGGACGCCGAGCACGAAGGCGACGTCGGTGGCCATGACGATGCCCCAGCCGCCGGCCCCGTCGCCGCCGGCGTTGACGGCGGTGTAGATGAGCGCCGGGACGATCATGCCGCCGATCGCCGCGATCGCGGGGACGGCGGCGGTCCGACGGTCGCGCAGCTCGCCCATCGCCCACTCGCGCCGGATCTCGAGGCCGATGACGTAGAAGAAGAGCGCCATCAGGCCGTCGTTGACCCAGTGGCGCAGGTCCTCGTCGAGGCGCGCGCCGGCGAGGTCGATCGTCAGGCGCGCCGACCAGAGGTCCTCGTAGGCGCCCGAGAGCGGGCTGTTGGCCCACACGAGCGCGACGAGCGTGGCCGCCAGCAGGACGCCGGCGCTGCCGGTCTCGGTGGCCAGGAACGCGCGCAGGGAGCGCTCGCTGCGGTCGGGCCAGGGGGTGCGGGGGGC
>JADGIB010000401.1 GCA_019683665.1 Solirubrobacteraceae bacterium | reverse complement strand
CCGCCAACCTCGCGCTCGACGAGCTGCGCCGCCGGCGCCTGCGCGACCACGCGCCGCTCGACGAGCGGCGCGACGGCGGGCCCGACCCCGAGCCCGCCGACCGGCTCGCCGCCCGCGAGGCGCTCGGCCGCCTCGCCCCGCACGAGCGGCTCGTCCTCCTCCTGCGCTTCGAGGGCGGCCTCAGCCACCGCGAGATCGGCGCGCTCCTCGACATCAGCGAGGAGGCGGCCCGCAAGCGCGTCGAGCGGGCGCGCGCCGCGTTCATGGCCGCCGTCCGCCGGGAGCGCCCCGACGACGAGCCGCTCATCCTCTTCATCCGCGGCGAGCACGACGACGCCCCGTTCCGGCGCTGGGTCGAGGCCGCGGGCGGGCGGCTGCGCACGATCGACCACGGCGACCTCGAGCGCGAGCTCGCTACCGCCGACGGCCTCCTGCTCGGCGCCAGCCACCGCGACATCCACCCGGCCCTCTACGGCGAGCCGCCGCGCTTCGCCGACCCGGACGCCGACCTCGCCGCCGACCGCCGCGACCTGCGGGCGCTGCGCCTCGCGCTCGCCCGCGACGTGCCGATCGTCGGCGTCTGCCGCGGCCACCAGCTCCTGAACGTCGCGCTCGGCGGCACGCTCTGGCAGGACCTCGAGTCCGACGGCGCCGGCCGCGCCGAGCACCGCGACGGCGACCACGCGATCCACACCGGCGAGCACTCGCTGTCGCGCACGATCATCGGCCGCCGCGCCGCCGTCGTCTCCGAGCACCACCAGGCGGTCCGCCGCCTCGGCCGCGGCGTGCGGGTCACGTCGGAGACCGCCGACGGGGTCGTCGAGATGCTCGAGGTGCCGTCGCGGCGCTTCGCGCTCGGCCTCCAGTGGCACCCGGAGCGCCCGGACGTCGCCGCCGGCGGCCGGGTGGCCGACGCGTTCGTCGCCGCCGCCCGCACGCGCCGCGCGGCGCTGCGCCGCCGGGGCGCCTGAGCGCGCGGCGGCGGGTCAGGCCCCGGCGGCGCCGGGGACGAGCCGGTAGAAGTGGTACGAGCGCCAGTCGTCGATCCGGTGGTCCTCCTGGTCGACGACGTCGAGGCCGGCCCGGGCGAACAGCGCGATCGCCTCGTCGGGGCCGAAGCGCTCCATGTGGAAGCGGTCCTCGGCGCCCTCGGGCACCTCAAGCGCCTCGTACCAGTCGTGGCTGACCGCCGGCTTCGGGGCGCCCTCGCGCTTGTGGCCGAGGTAGACGGCGATCGTGCCGCCCGGGCGCAGGACCCGCACCGCCTCGGCCAGCGCGACGGCCGGGTCGACGAAGTGGTCGAGCGTGCCGGCGAAGAGGACGACGTCGAAGCCGTCGTCGGCGAACGGCAGGTGCTCGGCCAGCGCCCGGTGGCGCTCGTAGCGGGCCTCGCGCTCGCCGACGAGCGGGTCGACGCCGACGAAGCGGGTGCCCGGCTCGTGGACGTCGAAGTACGACGGCCACGGCTGCGGGCCGCAGCCGACGTCGAGGACGTCGCCGTGGAGCCGCGCGAACCGCGAGAAGCGCCGCACGTCCTCGCGGTCGCCGACGCCGAGGTTGTGCTCGGGGTCCTCCTCGTAGGAGACGGCGCCGTTGCGCTGCAGCTGCTCCCACACCTCCCACTGGCCGGGGGTGAGCACCTCGCGCGGGGGCGTGAGGTCCCAGCCGTGCGGCAGGCGCCGGTACGTCGTCCCGCAGCCGGGGCAGGCGACGGCGTCGCCCTCGAGCGGGGGCAGGGGCGTGCGGCAGGCGGGGCAGGCGAGCGTCATGCGGCCGCGCAGGCTACAGCGACGGCTGCAGCGCCCAGCCGCCGTCGACGACGAGCTCGGCGCCGGTGACGAACGACGCCGCGTCGCTGCTGAGGTCGAGCACGGCCCCGGCCACGTCCTCGGGCGTGCCGACCCGGCCGACCGGGCTGTGGGCGGCGATCCGCGCCTCGTCGACCCCGAACGCCGACCAGGCGGCGCGGGCCAGCTCGGAGGCGATGTTCGCCGCGCGCACGCAGTTGACCCGCACGCCGCGCGGCGCGGCCTCGAGCGCCGCCGTCCGCACGAGGCCGGCGATCCCGGCCTTCGACGCGGTGTAGGCGCCGTTGCTCGGGACGCCGACCGCGGTCCCGCCCTGGGAGGACATGATCGTGATCGCCCCGCCGCCGGAGGCGGCGATCGCCGGGACCAGGTGCTTGACGCAGTGGAACGCGCCCTGGAGGTTCGTGGCCAGGACGGCGGCGAAGTCGTCGGCGGCGAGCTCGTCGAGCGGCCCGTAGCGCTCGATGCCCGCGCCGACGTAGGCGCAGTCCAGGCGCCCGTGGCGGGAGAGGACGGCCTCGGTCAGCGCGGCGACGTCCGCCTCGGCGCGGGTCACGTCGGTCGCGACGAACGACGCCCGGCCGCCCGCCTCCTCGATGCGCCGCACGGTCTCGGCGCCCCGCGAGCGGGTGGTCCCGATCCCGGCCCGCTAGC
>JADGIB010000400.1 GCA_019683665.1 Solirubrobacteraceae bacterium | reverse complement strand
ACCCGTCCCGCCGCCGGTCCGCCGAGCCCCGCCCGGCCCACCGGCGCGCGACGACGACCCGCCCGGCGACGAAGGCGCGCCTGTTCGCCAACCCGACCCGGCCGAACGCGCTGAAGGCCGGCGGGCGCGAGCAGATCCTCGAGGCCGGCGGCGAGATCACCGGCCTGGAGACCTACGAGGCCTACTTCACGACCCCCTACGGCCTCGACCGCGACGACGTGAAGCTGCAGAGGCTCAAGGTCGGGTCGAAGGTCATCGCCGGCACGATCCTCGGCCGCCTGGGCGAGCGCCGCGGCGGGAGGCGCCCGCACGTCACCTTCGCGATCCGCCCGGCCGGCCGCGGCGCCCCGAAGATCGACCCGAAGCCGATCCTCGACGGCTGGAAGCTGCTGGAGTCGACGGCGATCTACCGCGCGGAGGGCCGCAACGCCCTGCTCGAGGGCGACGACGCCTCGATCGGCCAGATCCTGCTCATGAGCAAGGAGCAGCTCCAGACCCGGGTGCTCGAGGACCCGCGCATCGAGATCTACGAGTGCGGCCGCCGAGACATCGAGGCCGGGCTCGTCGACCGCCGCGTCCTGGCCACGCTCGCGTTCCTGTCGGCCTCGGGCCTGCGGCCGACCGTCAGCAGCCTCCAGTGCGGCCACTCGTACCTGACCGCCGGCGGCAGCGTCTCGCACCACTCGTCGGGCAACGCCGTCGACATCGCGAAGATCAACGGCATCCCGATCCTCGGCCACCAGGGCCCCGGCTCGATCACCGACATCACCGTGCGGCGCCTGCTGACGCTGCAGGGCACGATGAAGCCCGACCAGATCATCACCCTGCACGCCTACCCGGGCACCGACAACACGCTCGCGCTCGCCGACCACGACGACCACATCCACGTCGGGTTCCGGCCGCTCAGCGGCCGCGGCGCGGCGAGGTTCGCCTCGGTCCTGCGCCCGGGCCAGTGGACGAAGCTCGTCGAGCGCCTGAAGTCGCTCGACAACCCCGAGGTGCCGCTCACGCCCTCCGAGTACGCGCTGCCGGCCGACCCGGATGCCGACCGCTCCGGCGCCGGCGACTAGGGCGTTCCGCTTCGCCCAGTTCGAGCTGCCCTGGGCGATCGGCCCGGCCGACGGCCGCTACCTGCTGCGCCCCCACGCCGGCGAGGCGCCCAGCCACGTCGTCGTCATCGCGACGCTCGGCGCGCCGCAGCGGCGGCTGCTGCGCCGGCGCCGCGCCCGGCGCGTCGACCCCGATCCGCCGCCGGCGCCGGTCTTGGTGACCCGGGCGACGGTCATCGACGCCGCCGCGCTCGACGGCGAGCGCGAGGCGGCGCGCTGGCTGGACGGCGTCGACGCCGACCGCTTCGCCGCCGACGCGCTCGCGGTCCTCAACCGCGTCGTCGGCGCGCACCGGATCGCCGCCGCCGAGCCGGGCGCCCGCGACGTGACGCGGGCGCAGGCGCTCGCGGTCCGGGTCGGCTACGGGTACGGCGAGGAGGTCGCCGACGGTCGCCACCGGGCCGCCGTCGAGCTGCCCCCGGCCGGGCCGGGCCGCCGCTCGGCCGCCCTGCGCGCCCAGGAGCGCCTGGCCGCGCTGCTCGGCGGGCGCGACGTGGCGCCGGCGGGCGAGGAGCTGGCCCAGCGGGCGCGGGTCGACCTCGCCGCCGGCCGCTGGCGGCTGGCCGCGCTCGGGCTCGCCGTCGCGCTCGACGCCGCCGTCGCCGAGCTCGTCCCGTGGCAGGACCGCGGGGACATGGCCGCCCGGATCGAGGAGCTGCGCGGGCTGCGCCCGCAGGCGCGGGCGGCGGCCGACCGGGCGCTGCAGGGCGGGCTGGACGACGACGAGGCGGCGACCGTCGACCGGGTGCTGGGCCGGGTGGAGGCGGCGATGCGGGCGCGGGCGGCGCTGGGCCATGACTGACGCGGGCGCCGACCTCGTCCCCGGCCCCGACGGGCGGCCGCGCTGCCGCTGGGCGACCGCGGCCCCCGACTACCTGCGCTACCACGACGAGGAGTGGGGCCGCCCGGTGCGCGGCGACGACGCGCTGTTCGAGCGGCTCTGCCTGGAGGCGTTCCAGTCGGGGCTGTCGTGGCTGACGATCCTGCGCAAGCGCGAGGCGTTCCGCCGCGCCTTCGCCGGCTTCCGCGTCGAGGCGGTCGCCCGCTTCGGCGACGACGACGTCGCGCGGCTGCTCGCCGACGCCGGGATCGTCCGCAACCGCGCGAAGATCGAGGCCGCGATCCGCAACGCCCGCGCCGCGCTCGCCCTGCGCGACACGACGCTCACCGACCTGATCTGGTCGTTCGCGCCCGACCCGGACGCCCGCCCGGCGCCGCGCGCGCTCGCCGACGTGCCCGCCGCGACGCCCGAGTCCACGGCGCTGGCCAGGGAGCTCAAGCGCCGCGGCTTCGCGTTCGTCGGGCCGACGACGGCGTACGCGGCGATGCAGGCGTGCGGGCTCGTGAACGACCAC
>JADGIB010000399.1 GCA_019683665.1 Solirubrobacteraceae bacterium | reverse complement strand
CGGCGCAGGCGGCGACGAGCGCGAGGACGGGGCGGGGGAGGGGCGACCGCATCCGCTCAGTCATAGCCGACCGCGGGCGCGGCGACCGCCGATCGGCGGCGATCGCCCCCCGGCGCCGGGCGCCGCGCCCGCGCGGCGGCCGTCAGTCGAGCGGGCGCATCGTCGGCCCGCTGAGCGCCTTCGACGCGTCCGACATCGGCGGCGGGCCGGGCCGGAACGGCATGACGACCTCGTCGCGGCGGCGGATCCGCCAGCGCCCGCCGACCTTCACGAGGTCGTCGACGTAGCGGGCGACGATCGTGTTCTCGTAGTTGGCCGCGATCCAGACGACGTCGGTGCGCGCGTGCGCGGTCGCGCCGTTCTCGGCGAGCTCGATCACCGGGTTGCCGCACAGGTGCTTGCTGCCGTAGTCGGGCGGCAGGCAGGCGACCATGAACTCGCGCACGGCGTCGAGGCCGACGATCTCGGTCCCGTCGACGACCCACACGACGTCCTCGGTCCACAGCTCCTCCCACGCGGCCCAGTCGCGGTCGTCGAACGCCTGCGGATAGCGGGCGAGGAGGTCGCGGATCGCCTCGCGGTCCAGGAGCCGGGCCAGCAGCCGGTCGGTCTCGGTCATCGGTGGTGGGGGAGGGTCGCGGGGCCGACGAGCGTGCGCAGCGCGTGCACGGTCGACGTCGTCATGACGAACAGCGTCCGCAGGTCGGGGCCGCCCCAGGTGAGGTTGCCGGCGACCTCGGGCGTGCGGAGGCGCCCGATCTCCTCGCCGTCGGGGGAGAGGACCCAGACGCCGCCCGGCCCGGTCGTCCACACGTTGCCGCGCTCGTCGCACTTCATCCCGTCCAGGGCGCCGGCGTCGTGGAGGACCCGGTGGCGCTCGGCCTCGCTCAGCCCGGCGGTGGCCGCCTCGACCTTGTCCTGGGTCATCCCGATCCCGGCCCGGAGGACCCGGCCGTTCGAGAGCGTGCCGTCCGGGGCGACGTCGAAGACCTTGATGTGGGCGCGCGGCGTGTCGTTGACGTAGAGGAGCGACTCGTCGGGCGAGAAGCAGAGCCCGTTGGGCTGGTCGAACTCGTCCTCGGCGACGAGCAGCTCGGCCTCGCCGTCGCCGCCGTGGGCGGGCACCCGGTAGAGGCCGCGGAAGCGCCCGCGCGTGCGCTCCTGGCCGATCCAGTCGTTCCAGCGCCCGTAGTCGGGGTCGGTGAAGTAGATCGCCCCGTCGGCGCCGCGGACGACGATGTCGTTCGGGCTGTTGAGGTACTCGCCGCGGTGGTGGAAGGCGAGGACCTCGGTGCCGCCGTCGCGGCGGTAGCGGACGACCCGGCTGGTGACCTGGTCGCAGGCGACGAGCTCGCCGTCGCGGTCGATGACGAGGCCGTTGGCCTTGTCGCACGGGGTCCGGTGGACCTCCATGCCGCCGGCCTCGGTCCACCGCCAGCGCGTGTCGCCGGGGATGTCGCTGAAGTAGAGCGCCTGCTCGTCGGCGCTCCACACCGGGCCCTCGGTGAACCGGTAGCCGGAGCCGATGCGCTCCAGGCGGGCGCCGGGCGCGACGAGGCCGTCCAGGCCCGTCGCGCTCAGGGTCTCGGTCATCTGCTCTCCTCCTCGGGTGGGCCGTCGGCCGAGCGGGCGAGCGCCTCGTGGGCCCGCCACTCGTCCAGCTGGCGCGCGTGGGCGCGCGTCACGTTCTCGAACGCCGCCTCGCCGAGCAGCAGCCGCAGCGGCGGGTCGGGCATCGCGACGAGCTCCAGGAGGACGCGGGCGGCCCGCTCCGGGTCGCCGGCCTCGCGGCCCGACAGCGCCTCCGAGAGGGCGGCGAGCTGCTGCGGGAAGGCGGCCGCGTACGGCGAGCCCGGGTCGATGCGGCGGTCGCACGCGTCGCGGAAGCCGGTGCGGAAGTCGCTGGGCTGGAGGATCGTCACCTTCACCCCGAACGGCGCCAGCTCGCGCGCCAGGCTCTCGCTCATCCCCTCGAGCGCGTACTTGCTCGCGCAGTAGAGGCCGACGAGCGGGAAGGCGACCCCGCCCGCCGCCGACGAGACCTGGACGAGGTGGCCGGCCCCGGCGCGCCGCAGGTGGCCGGCGACGGCCTGCGTCACCCACAGCGCGCCGAAGAAGTTCGTCTCCATCTGCGCCCGGGCCGCCGCCTCGGAGGTCTCCTCGATCGGGGCGTGCAGGCCGTAGCCGGCGCAGTTGACGACGACGTCGAGGCCGCCGGCCAGCGCGACCGCCTCGTCGGCGACGGCGAAGGCGCGGTCGCGGTCGGTGACGTCGAGCTCGAGCGCGAACGCGCGCCCGGGGTGGGCGGCGGCGAGGCCGTCGAGGTCGGCGGGCCGGCGCGCGGTCGCCACGACCGTGTCGCCGGCCTCGAGCGCCGCCTGCGCGAGCGCGCGGCCGAGGCCGCGCGACGCGCCGGTGATCAGCCAGCGTCGTGGCATGGCAGCGGCGCCGACGCGACCTTCGTGCGGACCGAGAAGACCG
>JADGIB010000398.1 GCA_019683665.1 Solirubrobacteraceae bacterium | reverse complement strand
CTGCGTCAGTTGTGTATAAGAGACCGGGGCGCGGCCCCGGCTCAGGGCGCGGCGACGCGGCCGCGGCGCCGCTCGCGGGCGGCGCGCTGGCGCTCCCACTCCGACAGGCGCCAGAGGTCGCGCTGGACCTGGCGCGGGTCGACCTGGCGGCCGGGCAGGTGCATGTTCGCCTCGCGGATGAGGCGCCGCTCGTCGCCGGTGAGCGCCATCCACTTGGCGAGGACGTCGTCGGAGTCCGGCAGCCGGGCCGACCCGTACGGGCGCGTCTCGTCGGGGAACTCGACGCAGTACTCGTTCAGGAGCCGGCGGGTCTGCGGCAGGTAGGCGACGATCGGCTTGTGCGGGTAGATGAGGTACGCGTACGGCGCGCCGTCGAGCGGGTCGCGGGCGGCGCCGCGCCGGGGGCCGTCGGCCATCGTCCCCCAGACCCGGATGAAGCCGAGGTCGCGGTACATCTCCCACTCCTCCTCGTTCACGCACGACCGCAGCAGCTCGCGGGCGCGCTGCTCGGCGCGGCGCTCGCGGCCCGGGTCGTAGTCGAACGTGGGGACGCGCGCGCGGCGGGCGCGGTGGCGGGCGATCGCCTCCGACGCCGACGGCCAGCACACCTCCCACAGGAGGGCGACGATGACGATCCCGGCCGCCAGGAGCGCGAGCAGCATGGCCCGACCTACCGGCCGCCGGCGGCCTTGGGGAAGAAGATGACGCGCTCGGCGTCGCGCGGGACCTCGGCGAAGTCGCGCACGAGCTGAGCCTCGCGGCGCCCGCCGCGGCCGCTCGTGGGCACGGCCGCCCACATCCCCTGCTCGAGCTGCTCGCGGAACGCCTCGATCAGCTCGCGCTCCTGCTCGGGCACCTCGACGTCGCCCTCTGCCAGGAGCACCTCGCCATGCCCGGGCTTCATCCGCAGGAGCCGCATCGCGGCCTCGGATTATGACAAAGGGGTCGCGCCGCCAGGGCGGGTCGCGCCGACCGCCGGGCCGGGCCGCGCCGTCAGGACGCGGCGCCGGCGCGCGTGCCCAGGCCGAGGACGTTCACCGGCCCGGCGCCGCGGCCGATCTCGCGCAGGCCGTCGCGGACCGCCTCGCCGGCGATGCGGCGGGCCACGCGCGCGGCCTCCTCCAGCTCGAGCCCGTGCGCGAGCTGCGCGGCGAGCACCGACGAGTGCGTGCAGCCGGACCCGTGCGCGGCGCCGTCGGGGTGGCGCTCGCCCGGGAGCGCGACGAACCGCTCGCCGTCGAACAGCAGGTCGGTCGCCTCGTCGCGATGGCCGCCGGTGACGATCACCGCCCGGGCCCCGTGCCCGTGGATCGCCCGCGCGAGCTCCTCGACCGGCGCGTCGTCGCCGGCCCCGGCCAGCACCCGCGCCTCGGCGAGGTTGGGCGTCGCGACGGTCGTGAGCGGCAGGATCCGCTCGCGCAGCGCCCGCTCGGCCTCGGGCTCCAGCAGCCGCCCGCCGGACTCGGCGACCATCACCGGGTCGACGACGACCGGGACCGGCTCCGGCAGCGCGCGCAGCGCCCGCTCGACCGCCTCGATCGTCGGCACCGAGCCGAGCATCCCGATCTTCACCGCGTCCAGCCCGATGTCCTCGGCCACCGCGGCGATCTGGCCCTCGATGATCTCCGGGTCCACCGGTTGCACGGCGCGCACCTCGACCGTGTTCTGGACGGTGATCGCCGTGATCGCCGTCATCCCGTGCACGCCGCAGCGGGCGAACGCCTTCAGGTCGGCCTGGATGCCGGCCCCGCCGCCCGAGTCGGAGCCGGCGATCGAGAGGACGCGTGGTATCGCCATGGGGCCAGAAGCGTAGGCGAGCCCGCGGGCGGCTCATCGCCCCGCCTCCAGCGTCGCGACGTAGGCGCCGCCGGGCAGCCGCCGCACGAGGCCGAGGAGCTCCAGCTCGGTCAGCCCGGCGAGCGCCTCGGCGACCGGCACGCCCGCGGCGGCGAGGCGGTCGGGCGTGGCGCGCCCCGACGCGACCGCCTCGTGCAGGGCGCGCAGCCGCTCAGGCACGGCGCCCGCTCCCCCGCCGCCGCTGCGCCGCCGCCAGCCGCCGACCCCGCAGGCGAGGTCGAGCGCGTCCTCCGGCCCGCGGATGACGTGGGCGCCGTCGGCCAGCAGCGCGTTCGGCCCGCGGGCCAGCGGCGACGTCACCGCGCCGGGCACCGCCCCGACGTCGCGGCCCAGCTCGCGGGCGAAGTCGGCGGTGATGAGCGACCCGGAGCGCTCGCGCCCCTCGACGACGACGGTCAGCCGGGCGAGCGCGGCGATGAGCCGGTTGCGCGCCGGGAAGCACCAGCGCTGCGGCCGGGTGCCGGGCGGCATCTCCGACACGACGCAGCCGTGCGCCCGGATCGCGGCGTAGAGGCCCTGCTTGCTCGCCGGGTAGGCCCGCTCGGCCCCGCCGGCGAGCACGGCGACGGTCGCGGCGCCGCCCCCCCCCGCCGCCCCCCCGCGGCGGGGCGCGCGCCCGCCGGCCCCCCCC
>JADGIB010000051.1 GCA_019683665.1 Solirubrobacteraceae bacterium | reverse complement strand
GCCTGCGGCCGGGCGGTCGCCGCGGCCGCCGGGGGCGCGGTCAGGCGCTCGAGCGGGGAGCGGGCCAGCGCGCGGCGGTCGGACGCCGGCGCCGCGGCCGCCGCGCGCTCGGCCCGGTCGGCCGCCCGCGGCTCGACGCCGATCGCCGCCGGCAGCGAGCCGACGTAGCGCTTCACCGTGCTCTCGAGGTTCCCGGCCGCCCCGGTCACGAGCGCGGCCGAGCAGACGATCGCCGCGACCTTGCACGCGGTGGCGGTCGCCGCGCCGCCGCCGACGACGGCTCCGCCGCCCGCCGCCGCGCCGCCGGCGCCCCCGCCGATCCCCAGGAGCTTCGCGGCCAGGCCGAGCGGGCCGGGGGAGGGGGCGAGCGCGGTGAGCCCGCGCTGGACGGTGCGCAGCTGGGCCCGGTAGGCACGGCAGGCCGCGCAGTCGCGCAGGTGCCGGCGCGCCTTCCCGCTCGCGCGCACCCCGCGGTCGTAGGAGGCCATGAGGTCGCTGCGGATCTCCGAGCACGCGGTCTCGCGCGCCTCGATCGCCTCGACGAGCCCGATCCGGGCGCGGACGAGCAGCGACTTCACCGCCGGGACGGTGACGTCGAGCGCCTCGGCCAGCTCCTGGTAGCTGAGCCCGTCCATCTCGCGCATGAGCAGCGCGGAGCGCTGCGCCTCGGGCAGCCGCTGGACGTCCTCGACCAGGCGGCGCAGGTCCTCGCGGCGCTGGGCCTCCTCGATCGGGTCGCGCAGCGGCGTGCGCGACAGGTCGAAGACGTCGGCGTGGGCGGGCACCGGCCGCCGCAGCTGGTCGATGCAGCGGTTGTGGGCCACCCGGTAGAGCCAGGCGCGCAGCGAGACGGGCCGGTCGCTGGCGCGCAGCGCCGCGTACGCGCGCAGGAACACGTCCTGGAGCGCGTCCTCGGCGTCCTGGCGCGACCCGCCGAGCATCTGGCGCGCGTAGGCGAACAGCCGCTGGCCGTAGCGGTCGAAGATGACCTGGAAGGCGTCGTCGTTGCCGGCCCGGAACAGGGCGACGAGCTGCTCGTCCGAGCGCAGCCGCAGGAGCGGCGTCGAGATCGAGAGCCGGCTGATCCCGGCTGGTGCTTGGAGTGCGCCCGCTTCCACGATGGCCCCGTTTCGGCGACTCTAACCCCTCAGGCCGCCGGAAGTTGCACGGTGGCCCCTCCGGCGGCCGTCGCGAGCGGTCCGGCGGGCGTCAGGAGAGCGACGCCATGACGTGCTTGACGACCGTGTAGTCCTCGAGCGCGTACATCGACAGGTCCTTGCCGTAGCCGCTCTGCTTGAAGCCGCCGTGCGGCATCTCCGAGGCGAGCGGGATGTGGTCGTTGATCCACACGCACCCGAAGCGCAGCGCCTTGCTGACGCGCAGCGCGCGGCCGACGTCGCGGGTCCACACCGACGAGGCCAGCCCGTACGGGGTGCCGTTGGCCCAGGCGATCGCCTGCGCCTCGTCGCTGAACTGCTGGACGGTGATCGCCGGGCCGAAGATCTCGCGCTGGATCATCTCGTCGTCCTGGCGCAGGCCGGCGACCACGGTCGGCTCGACGAAGAACCCGGGCAGCTCGGGCGCCTTGCCGCCGGTGACGATCTCGGCGTGCTCCGGCGCGCGCTCGAAGAACCCGGTGACGCGCTCGCGCTGGCGCTGCGAGTTCACCGGCCCGAGCGTCGTGTCCGGGCTCAGCGTGTCGCCCATGACGTAGGACTTCGCCTGCTCGGCCAGGCCGGCGACGACGTCGTCGTAGACCTTCGAGGCGGCGAGCACGCGCGTGGCCGCCGTGCAGTCCTGGCCGGCGTTGTAGTAGCCGGTGCCGGCGATCGTCTCCAGGGCGGTCTCGAGGTCGACGTCGTCGAAGACGATGACCGGCGCCTTGCCGCCGAGCTCGAGGTGGACGCGCTTCAGCGTCCGCGCGGCGTGCTCGGCGATCCACTTGCCGGTCTCGACCGAGCCGGTGAGCGAGACCATGTCGACGTCGTCGTGCTCGACGATCGCGGCGCCCGCCTCGTTGCCGCCGGCGACGACGTTGAGGACGCCCTTGGGGAGGATGTCGGCGGCGAGCTCGGCCAGCTTCAGGGTCGTCAGCGGCGTCGTCGGCGCCGGCTTGAGCACGACGGTGTTCCCGGTCGCCAGGGCGGGGCCGATCTTCCAGACGGCCATCATCAGCGGGTAGTTCCACGGGGTGATCTGGCCGATGACGCCGACCGGCTCGCGGCGGATCATCGACGTGTAGCCCTCGAGGTACTCCCCGGTCGCCTTGCCCTCCAGCAGCCGGGCCGCCCCCGCGAAGAAGCGCAGGTTGTCGACCATCGCGCCGATCTCGTCGTCCTTGACGGCCTGCAGCGGCTTGCCCGCGTTGCGGGCCTCGAGCTCGGCGATCTCGTCGCCGTGCTCCTCGATCGCGTCGGCGAGCTTCAGCAGCGCCGCCTGGCGCTCCATCGGCGTCGTGTTCATCCAGCCGTCGAACGCGGCCCGGGCGGCCTTCACCGCGCGGTCGACGTCCGCCTGCGTCGAGCTCGGCGCGTGAGCGATCGTCTCGCCGGTGGCCGGGTTGAGCACCGCATCGGTGCGCCCTTCGGCGGGAGCGACGAAGGCGCCGTCGATGAAGTTCTGGAGCGTGGGCGTGGCGGTCGTGCTCATGGCGCGAACGTATCAGTCATCGCAAGCGATTTGAACGGCGTTCGAGAAGGATCGCGCCCCGCCGCCGCCGGCCCGCGTACCCTCGCGCCCACCATGACGACGCCGTCGCCCTTCCCGCCGATCGCCGAGTACGCCTTCCTGTCCGACTGCCACACCGGCGCGCTCGTGGCGCCCGACGGCTCCGTCGAGTGGCTCTGCGTGCCGTGGTTCGACAGCCCGAGCGCGTTCAGCGCGCTCCTGGACCGCGGCGCCGGCGCGTTCCGGGTCGGCCCCTACGGGAACGCGGTCCCGGCCGCGCGCCGCTACATCCCGGGCACGAACGTCCTCGAGACGACGTGGATGACGAAGAGCGGCTGGCTCGTCGTGCGCGACGCGCTCACCGTCGGCCCCTGGCGCGACGACACCGCCTCCGACGTCCAGGTCCGCCCGCCGACCGACTTCGACGCCGAGCGGATGCTCGTGCGCACGATCGCCTGCACGTACGGCGAGGTCCCGCTCGAGGTCGTCTGCGAGCCCCAGTTCGAGTACGGCGCGCTCGGCGCGACCTGGGAGGCCGAGCCGGCCGGGGAGGGCTGCACGTCGTTCGTCACGACGAGCGGAGGCGAGCCGCCGCTGCGCCTGACGAGCGACCTGCGCTGCGGGATCGAGGGCGACCGCGTCCGCGCCCGGCACGTCATGCGCGAGGGCGAGACCGCGTTCGTCGCGCTCTCGTGGCGGTCCGACGCCGACGTCCCGCGCAACGCCGAGGACGCCTTCCGGCGCATCGACCGGACCTGCCACTTCTGGCGGCGCTGGCTGGAGAGCGGCGAGTTCCCCGACCACCCGTGGCGCGTCCACCTCCAGCGCTCGGCGCTCGTCCTCAAGGGGCTGACGTTCCAGCCGACCGGCGCGCTCGTGGCCGCGCCGACGACGTCGCTGCCCGAGACGCCCGGCGGCGAGCGCAACTGGGACTACCGCTACTGCTGGATGCGCGACGCCGCGTTCACGCTCTGGGGGCTGCACGCGCTCGGCATGGACTGGGAGGCCGAGGACTTCCTCCAGTACGTCGCCGACCTCGAGCGCAACGAGGACGGGTCGCTGCAGATCATGTACGGCATCCGCGGCCAGAAGGACCTGACCGAGTCGACGCTCGACCACCTCAAGGGCTACGAGGGGGCGCGGCCGGTGCGGATCGGCAACGGCGCCTTCGACCAGCGCCAGAACGACGTCTACGGCGCCGTCCTCGACTCGGTCTACATCCACACGAAGGCGACCGACCACATCCCCGAGCGGCTGTGGCCGGTCCTCGTCGACCAGGTCGAGGCCGCCTCGCGCGTCTGGCACCTGCCCGACCAGGGGATCTGGGAGGCCCGCGGCGAGCCCCAGCACTACGTCTCGTCGAAGGTCATGTGCTGGGTCGCGCTCGACCGCGGCGCCGCGCTCGCGCGGCTGCGCGGCGACGAGGAGCTCGCCGCGCGCTGGGAGGCGGTCGCCGGCGAGATCAAGGCCGACGTCCTCGCCCGCGGCGTCAGCGACCGGGGCGTCTTCCGCCAGCACTACGGCACCGACGCGCTCGACGCCTCGACGCTGCTCATCCCGCTGCAGCGCTTCCTGCCGCCCGACGACGAGCGGGTCCGCAACACCGCGATGGCGATCGCCGAGGAGCTGACCGAGAACGGGCTCGTCCTGCGCTACCGCGTCGAGGAGACCGACGACGGGCTGCACGGGCGCGAGGGGACGTTCCTCATCTGCTCGTTCTGGCTCGTCAGCGTCCTCAGCGAGATCGGCGAGCGCGAGCGGGCGCGGGCCCTGTGCGAGCGGCTGCTCTCCTACGCCGGGCCGCTGCGGCTCTACGCCGAGGAGCTCGACGCCGAGAGCGGCCGCCACCTGGGCAACTACCCGCAGGCGTTCACGCACCTGGCGCTCATCAACGCCGTCTCGCACGTCATCGCCGACGAGACGCCCCGTCCCCGCTGACCGCGGGCCGTTTCGCCGCCCGCCGGGCGGGGAAGCGGGAGAGCGCCATGACGCGCACCCACGCCCGCGCCGCCCGCTCCCCGTCCCGTCGTCCGGCGGCCCCCGCCGGGAGGCGGTCCTGATGCGCCTGCTCGTCCTCGCCGACGAGGCGGTCGACGCCGACGACGTCCGCGCGGCGCTGCCGTCCGAGCCCGGCCTCGACGAGGCTCGCGTGCTCGTCGTCACCCCGGCGCGCAACAGCTCGCCGCTCGCGTTCTGGATGTCCGACAGCGACGAGGCGATCGCCGACGCCCGCGCCGTCGAGGAGGCGACGGTCGCGGCGCTGCAGGCCGACGGCGTGCGGGCCCGCGGCGAGGTCGGCGAGAGCGAGCCGATGCTCGCCCTGTCGGACGCGGTCGCGACGTTCGACCCGGACCTCATCCTCCTGCTCACCGGCGACGACGCGTTCGCCCGGGACGCGCGCGGCCGCTTCGCGCCGCGCGTCGTGCGCGGCTGACTCAGTCGTCCGGGTCGCCGGGCAGGACGATCCGCGCGTGCTCGCCGGTGCGCACGACGCGCGGCTGGACCGGGCGCACCTCGCTGCGGCGCGCGTGGTCGAGGACCGTGTCGGCGCTGTCGAAGGCCGACAGCTGCTCGAGGTGCTTGATCGTCGGGAAGACGAGCAGCAGCTCGCCGCAGGCGTGGGCGTCGAGCGCGCGCTGCGGCGCGAACCAGTCGAGGGCGACGCACTCGCACCCGTCGACCGCCGGCGACGCGCCGGGCGGCAGCGCGGTCACGTAGAAGCGGGTGTCGAAGCGGATCCGCACCTCGGCCGGCGTGATCCAGCGGCTGAACGGGACGAGCGCGCCGGGGTCGGCGTCGATCGTCGCCTCCTCGCGCAGCTCGCGCACGGCGGCCGCCTCGTCGCTCTCGCCCGGGTCGACGGCGCCGCCGGGGAAGACCCACACGCCGGGCATGAAGCGCGCCCGCGGGCTGCGCTGCACGAGGAGGACCTCGAGGTCGCGCGCGCCGCCGCGCAGGACGATGACCGTCGAGGCCGGGCGCGGGACCGTCGCGGGCCCGGTCTCGTTCAGCTCCTCCATCGCGCCGACGACGATACCGTTGGGCGGACCATGACCGAGACGAGCACGGCGCAGAAGTGGATCTGCGAGTCCTGCGGGTTCATCTACGACCCCGCCGAGGGCGACCCCGACGGCGGCATCCCGCCCGGAACCCGCTTCGAGGACATCCCCGACACCTGGTTCTGTCCCGTCTGCGGGGCGCGCAAGCAGGACTTCGTCCCCTACGAGGACTGATCGCCCCGTGTCCGCCAAGGACGGCAAGCGCCGCGGCAAGGACGGGCGCCTGCGCGCGGTGACCCGTCTGGCCGAGCGCCTCGGCGGCGCCCGGCTCTGCTACGGCGAGCCGATCCGCGAGGGCGGGCGCACGATCGTGCCCGTGGCCCGCGTCCGCGCCGCGGGCGGCGGCGGCTGGGGCAGCGGCGTGGAGGAGGGCCGCACCGGCGGCGGCGGGGGCGGCGGCTCGCTCGACGCCCGGCCCGTCGGCTTCATCGAGATCGCGCCCGAGGGCGTCCGCTTCGAGCCGATCGAGACGGTCGGGCCGCTGGAGCGCGCGCTGAAGGTCGCCGGGGCGGCCGCGCTCGCGCTCGCGACGACCGCGGCCGGGCTGCGGGCGGCGCGCGGCGCGCTGCGGGCCGGGCGGACCGGCCGGCGCCTGCTGGGCCGGGGCGGCTGAGCGGGTGGCTGCGCGGACGGCCTCGGGCAAGCTGTCGGCACGCATGCGGCTCACCGACCTGCGGCGCATCCAGCTCATCGCGTTCGTCGTCGGCACCTCCTCGCTCGGCAGCGAGATCGCCGCGGCCCGCCTGCTGGCCCCGTACTTCGGCGACTCGACGCTGATCTGGGCGAACACGATCGCGACCGTGCTCGTCGCGCTGTCGGTCGGCTACTGGGTCGGCGGGCGCGTCGCCGACCGCGACCCGACGCTGCGCGGCCTGTGCCGCCTCGTCATGCTCGCCGCCGTCCTCATGGCGATCGTGCCGTTCATCGCCCGGCCGTTCCTCAGCCGGGCGGTCGACGCGCTCGACTCGATCGAGGCGGGCGCGTTCATCGGCTCGCTCATCGCCGTGCTCGTCCTCATCGCCGTGCCGGTGTTCATCCTCGGCATGGTCTCCCCGTACGCGGTGCGGCTGTCGGTCGCGAGCGTCGACGAGGCGGGCACGGTCGCCGGGCGGCTGTACGCGATCTCGACGCTCGGCTCGCTGGCCGGGACGTTCCTCAGCGCGCTCCTGCTGATCCCGTTCCTGGGGACGCGCCGGACGTTCCTCGTCATGGCGCTGTCGCTCGCGCTCGTCGCGGCGCTCGGCCTCTCGCGCCGGTGGCTGGCCGCGCCCGCGGTCGTCGTCGCGCTGCTCGTCCTGCCGACCGGCACGATCAAGGCGGCCGAGGGCGGCGGGCGGCTGCTGGAGGAGGTCGAGACCGAGTACGGCTACGCGCGCGTCGTCGAGCGGCCGACCGGGGCGCGCTGGATGGAGCTCAACGAGGGGGAGGCGATCCACTCGCTGCTGCCGCCCGACCGCTCCTACCTGACCGGCGACTACTGGGACGAGCCGCTCGTGCTCCCGTTCGCGACCCGCCCGGCCGACGACCCGCCCGGGCGCGTGGCGATCCTCGGCAACGCGGGCGGGACGATCGCCCGCGCCTACGGCCACTACTTCCCGCGGACGCGGGTCGACGCGGTCGAGATCGACGGGAAGCTCACCGAGCTCGGCCGCCGCTGGTTCGACCTGCGCGGGCCGAACCTCCACACGTACACGGCCGACGCGCGCCCGTTCCTGCGTGCGACCGACGCCCGCTACGACCTCATCGTCGTCGACGCCTACCGCCAGCCGTACATCCCGTTCTACCTGACGACCCGCGAGTTCTTCGAGCTGTGCCGCGACCGCCTGGCCCCCGGCGGGATGGTCGTCATCAACGTCGGCCACCCGGCGTCGTCGGACGCGCTCGAGCAGGTGCTCGGGCGCACGCTCGCCGCCGTGTTCGCCCACGTCGACCGCGACGCGGTCCAGCCGACGAACACGATGCTCGCCGCCTCGCAGGCCGAGATCTCCGCCGAGCGGCTGCGCGCGGCCGCCCCCCGGCTGCCCGCCGACCTGCGCCCGGTCGCCCTCGCGGCCGCCGACCGGCTCGAGCCGCGGCTGCCCGGCGGGCGCGTCTACACCGACGACCTCGCGCCGGTCGAGTGGCTCGTCGACGCCTCGATCCTCGAGGTCGCCGGCAGCGGCGAGCGCTGACCGCCGCCCGGTCGAGGGCGCTTCGACTCGGTGTCGGAAATTCCCCGGACGCCGTTGTGCCGCGGGCGCCGGGGCGTAGACCTTCGTCCGGGCGCGGACCCCGACGCGCCTGACGACCCATCTCCCCGGCGCGACCCGGCGCGCCGGGCCACAGGAAAGGAGCTGCGTGAACGAGACGACCTCGCGCGTCCCGCCACGGCTGCGTGCCGCCGTCGCGGGACTCGTCCTGGCGGCGGTCGCCCTGGCCGCGATCGCCGCCGGCCCCGCCGCCGCCCCGGCGGCGGTCCCGGACCCGCTGGCCAAGGGGCCGTACCAGGTCCGCAAGATCGAGTACGAGGCGGGCACGCTGCTGCTCAACCTCCCGACGGCCGGCCAGACGACCTCGGTGCCGATGCGCGGCTCGATCCACTACCCGGCGGACGCGGGCCCGGCGAGGATCATCCTCTTCATCCACGGCCGCCACGCCGTCTGCATCGGGACGCCGCCGAGCGGGAGCTACGTCTGCGGCGACGAGACCGCCGACGACGGCACGCCGATCTCGACCGACATCCGCAGCTACGGCGGCTACGACTACCTGGCCGAGAACCTCGCCAGCCACGGCTACGCGGTCATGAGCGTCGAGGCCAACACGACCGGCTTCGACAACGGCTACCCCGACGCGGGCGCGAACACCCGCTCGCAGATCATCTACGCGTCGCTGCAGCTGCTCTACCGCTGGAACAACGGCGCCGGCCCCGTCGTGCCCGGCGACCCCGGCCGCACCGTCGGGACGAAGCTCGTCGGCAGGCTCGACTTCACCGACGGCATCGGGCTGATGGGGCACTCCCGCGGGGGCGACGCGGTGACCGACTTCATCGCCTACAACCGCAACCTGCCGTCCGGCTCGCGCCGGTTCGCGCTCGACGCGGTCCTGTCGCTGGCCCCGACGTACTACACGGCCAACAAGGTCCCCTACGGGACGAACTACGCGACGCTGCTGCCCGCGTGCGACGGCGACGTGTCGAACCTGCAGGGCGCGCGCTTCTTCGAGAACGCGAAGTACCACCCGGGCAACGCCACGACCGCGAAGATCCAGTGGTACGTCCAGGGGGCCGACCACAACTTCTTCAACACGGTCTGGACCGACGACGACTTCGCGGACACGTACACGAGCGGCGGGCGGACGTACCTCGACCCGGCGTGCTCGCGCGCGGCGACGGCGACGACGAAGCGGCTCAGCGCCGCCGACCAGCGCCGGGTCGGGATCGCGCTGATGGGCGGCTTCCTGCGCCGCTACGTCGGCGACGAGCTCGAGTTCGACCCGCTGATGACCGGCGCCGAGACCCTGCCGGCGACGCTGCCGCTGAGCACCGGGCCCGGCGTCGGCCAGACGGTGAAGACCAGCTACGTCGGGCCGCAGGCGAGCCGGCTGGACGTCCTGCGCCCGGAGCCGACGCAGGACCCGCCGACCGACCCGCCCGCGCCCGCCGACCCGGACGCGCTGACGGTCGACGCCCAGGGCGGCGCGATCACGACGAGCGGCCTCTCGACGTTCGAGGTCTGCTCGCCGTCGGGGCCGTCGACGCGCGGCTCGGCGACGCTGCCGACGGCGTACCCGTTCTGCCCGGCGCTGAGCCCGGTGCCGCCGGGGGTGAGCAACGGGGCGAACCGCTCGATCGGCACGCAGTACACGATCGGGTGGGACGGCCCGGCGACGCTCACCGCGGCGCTCGGGCCCGACGACGGCGACGCCAAGGACGTGTCCGGCTTCGGCGTGCTGACCCTGCGCGCGGCGACGATCCGCTGGGATCCGCGCAACCCGCAGGGCGACGGGCACACGCCGACGGCGGCGACGCAGGACTTCGACGTCACGCTCGTCGACGCCGACGGGCGGCGGGCGACGACGAGCGCCGCGCGCTGGACCACGTCGCTGCAGCCGTCGATCGGCATCCGCTACCAGCACGTCGTCCTCAACGGCGTCCGCATCCCGCTGTCGGCGTTCGCCGCCGACGTCGACCTCACGCGGATCACCGCCGTCGAGCTCGGCTTCGGGACCCGGACGCCGACCGGCGCGATCCAGCTCGCCGACGTCGCCTTCCAGGAGCGCGCGCCGAGCGGCGGGCACGGCGCCGCGGTGCCGGTGCAGCCGGTGACCGGGCCGCCCGACGGGCCGCCGTCCCCGCTGCCCGGGCCGATCATCGGCGCGCCGGAGGAGGTGGCCACGACGGCCGCGAGCGAGACGGCCGCGCCCGCGGGCGAGGGCTGCGTCGACGCGACCCGGCCGACCAGCCGCATGACCCGCATGCGCGTGAGCCGCCGGGCGGTCCGCGTCGGCGGGATCGCGCTCGACGCCGGCTGCCCCGGCGCGAGCGGGCCGGCGGCCGGCGGCGTCGCGCGCACGCTCGTGCAGGTCGTCCGCGCCGTGCCGGGCGGCGGCTGCCGGTACGTCACGGTGACGGGCCGCCTCACCGGCCGGCGCAGCTGCGACGAGCCGGTCGGGATGTACGCCCGCGGCACCCGCAGCTGGTCGCTGAGGATCGACGGGGCGCGGATCCCGCCGGGCGTCTACGCGGTGCGCGTCGTCACCTACGACCGGTCGGGCAACGCGACCCGGCTGAAGACGCGGCGCGTGCGCGTGCGCTGAGCGCGCGCGGGGCGCGGGGCGGCCACGCTCCGCGCCCCGCCGCCCGTCGGCGGCTCAGGCCGCCTGGGCGATCTCGCGGTCGGCGTGCCCGTCGAAGGGGCGCGGGGCCGCGGCGGGCGGCGCCTCGTCGCGGGCAGGGGCGGCCGGCGCCGCGGGGGCGGGCCGGAAGCCGGCCCGCTGGGCGGCGCGGCCGAGGACCTGGGCGGCGTCGCGCAGCTCGGCCTTCGTGTGGGAGGCCATGACCGACAGGCGCAGGCGGGCGGTGCCGGTCGCGACGATCGGCGGCGCGAGCGCCTCGGCGAACACGCCGCCCGCGAGCGCGTGGTCGCGGATCCGCAGCGCCAGCCCGGCGTCGCCGACGACGAGCGGCACGATCTGCGTCGTCGAGCCGCCGGTGTCGAAGCCCGCGCGCGCGAGCTCGGCGCGCAGCGCGGCGGCGTTGCCCTGCAGGCGCTCGACGCGGTGGGGCTGCTCGACGAGCAGCTCGAGCGCGGCGAGCGCACCGGCCACCGCGGGCGGCGGCGGGGCGGTCGAGTGCAGCAGCGTGCGCGAGCGGTTGGCCAGGAAGCGGGCGGTCGTCGGGTCGCAGGCGGCGTAGGCGCCGTAGGAGCCGAGCGCCTTGGCCAGCGAGCCGATGACGACGTCGACCTCGCCCTCCAGCCCGGCCTCGGCGACCGCGCCGCGGCCGCCCGGGCCCAGGCAGCCGACCGCGTGCGCCTCGTCGACGACGGTCCGCGCGCCGTGGCGCTGGGCGACGTCGACGAGCTCCTCCAGCGGCGCGACGTCGCCCTCGGTCGCGAACACCGAGTCGGTGACGACGACCGCCGGCCGTCCGGCCGTCTCGTCGAGCAGGGCGGCGAGGTGGTCGACGTCGCCGTGGGCGTAGACGCGCGTGTCGGCGCCGCCGAGCGCGCAGCCGTCGAGCAGCGCGGCGTGGCTGAGCTCGTCGCAGCAGACGACCGTCCCCGGCTCGGCGAGCGCGCCGACGACGCCGAGCGAGGCGAGGTAGCCGGAGCCGTACAGGAGCGCGGCGCCGGTGCCGTGGAAGGCGGCCAGGCGCTCCTCGAGGCGGCGGTGGATCGTCATCGTCCCGCCGGCGAGCCGCGTCCCGCCCGCGCCGACGCCCCAGCGCATCGCCGCGTCGGCGGCCGCCTCGCGCACCCGCGGGTGGTCGGCCAGCCCGAGGTGGTTGCTGGAGCAGAGCAGCAGCACCGGCTCGCCGTCGAGGACGACCCGCGGCCCCTGCGGCCCGCTCACCCGTCGCATGCGCCGGTACAGACCGAGCGCCTTCAGCTCGTCCAGTCGCTGCTCCAGATCCATCGAGACCCTCTCCCTCGTGGCCAGGCCGGCCACCGCGGCCGGCGGCGGATCCGCTGAGGCGGCATGCCCAGGCAGCGTAGGCGGCGGGTCGGACGCAACCGCGCGGGAGCGCCCGAGCGCACGGACGCCCGTCGATCGCCGGGTTCGCCGTGCCCGGCACGACGAACCCGGCGACCACGCGCAGGAGGTCAGCGCGTGGAGGCGGGCGCCGGCTCGGCGGCCGGCGCCTCGCCGCGGCGCTCGTGGCGCGGCAGGACGAGCGCGATGAGCGCCGCGACCCCGGCGCCGGCGGCGCCGACGAGGAACGCGTTGCGGAACCCGGCGTCGCTCGGCATCCCGCTCGCGAGGACGCTCGCGGTGAGGATCGCCGCCGACACCTGCGAGCCGAGCGAGCCGCCGATGTTGCGGAAGATCGTGTTCACGCCGGTGGCCTCGCCGGTCTCGTGGCCGTCGACGGCGTCGACGATGAGGTTCGGCAGGGCGGCGAAGGCGAAGCCGACGCCGATGTTGAGGACCATGCTCCAGGCGATCAGCTGGAGCGCGCGGTCGTGCCAGAGGGCGAGGCCGCCGAGGCCGACGATCGCGACGAGGCAGCCGACGACGAGCGGCAGCTTCGAGCCGCGCCGCTCGCCGATGCGCCCGGCGACCGGCGCGACGAACAGCATGAGCAGGCCGCCCGGGGCGAGCAGCAGCCCGGCCTCGGTCGGGCTCAGGCCGAGGCCGACCTCGCCGCCCTTCGGCAGCTCGGCGAGCTGCGGGACGAGGATGAACGTGCCGAACAGGCCGAAGCCGACGAGCAGCGTGGCCAGGTTCGTCATGAGCACCGCCCGGCGGCTCAGCGTCGCCATGTTGATGAGCGGCTGGGCGTGGCGGCGCTCGTAGGCGGCGAAGACGGCGAGCACGGCGAGGCCGCCGGCGATGAGGCCGATGGTCGTCGTCGAGCCCCAGCCCCAGTCGTTCGCGCGCGAGATCGCGATGAGGACGCCGGTGAGGCCGACGCCCATGATCGTCGCGCCGACGAGGTCGACCCTGCCGGGGGTGCGGACCGGCGACTCGGGCACGAACCGGATCGTCGTGACCGTGGCGATCGCGCCCATCGCGGCCGAGATCCAGAAGATCCACTCGTACCCGGCGTGCTCGGCGAGGAAGCCGCCGAGCGGGAGGCCGATCGCGCCGCCGATGCCCGCGATCGCGCCGAGCATGGCGATGCCGGTCGCCACCCTGTTGCGCGGGAACTCGTCGCGGACGATCCCGAACGAGAGCGGGAACACGCCGCCGCCGATGCCCTGCAGCGCGCGCCCGACGACCATCGGCGCCAGCGAGTCGCTCAGCGCGCAGACCACGGACCCGGCCGCGAAGGCGACGAGCGAGATCGCCAGGAAGCGCTCCTTGCCGAACATGTCGCCGAGGCGCCCCATGACCGGGGTCGCGATCGACGCGGCCAGGAAGTAGCCGGTGACCATCCAGGTGATGCCGGTGGTCGAGGCGCCGAACTCGGCCTGGATCGAGGCGAGCGCGGGGACGACGGTCGTCTGCGCGAGCGAGTAGGCGAGCGCGCCGATGCCGAGGATCAGCAGCGTGCGGTTGTGGTGTTGTCGGTCGGGGGCGTGGGGCATCTCGTGAAACGAAGGGGCGACTCCGGTTGGCGGACGCGTGCAGGGTAGCAGCAAGCGGAGCGCCCGTTCCGTTTCGCTCGCCTATCGTGGGCGCATGCCCAGCACCGCGCCCGACGGCGACCCGCCCGCGCGGCCGCCGCGCCGCGACGCGGTCCGCAACCGCGCCCTGCTCGTCGCCGCCGCCACCGACGCCTTCCGCGAGGAGGGCCTCGACGTCGGCGTCGACGCGATCGCCCGCCGCGCCGGGGTCGGCGTCGCGACCCTCTACCGCCACTTCCCGGCCAAGGGCGACCTCGTCCTCGCCGTCACCGAGGCGCTCATCGAGGCCTACGCCGAGGCCGTGCGCCGGGCGATCGCCGACGGCCCGCAGGGGGCGCTGGAGGCGACGCTGCGCCTCGCCCTCGCCAAGCAGCGCGAGAACCGCGGCTTCTTCGACGCGCTCGCCCAGCGCCCGCGCGACCCGCGCCTGCGCGAGCGCCACCGCGCGCTCGTGCTGCCGGTCATGGAGGAGCTGGCCGCCGCCGCCCACCGGACCGGGGAGCTGCGCGACGAGGTCGGCGCCGAGGACCTGCTCGTCGTCCTGCGGATGGTCGGCGCGGCGACCGTCGCCCCGGACCCCGAGCGCATCCCCGGGATCCTCCTGCGCGGCATCGCGCCCGACCGCGCCTGAGCGGCGCGGCCCGCGCTCAGCGGCCCTTCCAGCGCGCCGGCCGCTTCTCGGCGAACGCGCGCACGCCCTCGCGCAGGTCCTCGGAGGCGAAGCACGCCCTGCGCAGCGCGATGAGCTCGCGCTCCACGTCGGGGTCGAGCGCGGCGGAGGCGGCGAGCAGCTCGCGCAGCACGCGCTTGTTGCCCGCGATCGACAGCGGCGCGTTCGACGCCAGCTCGACGGCGACGTCGAGCGCGGCCTCGGCCAGCTCGTGCTCGCCGACGACGTCGTTGACGAGCCCCCAGGCGAGCGCGGTGCGGGCCTCGATCGTGCGGCCGAGCAGGAACAGCTCGCGGGTGCGCGGCTCGCCGATCGCGCTCAGGAACCTGCGCAGCCCGGTGTGCGAGTAGACGAGCCCGAGCTTCGCCGGCGGCATCCCGAGCCGGATCCCGTCGCGGGCGATGCGCAGGTCGCAGGAGACCGCCAGCTCCAGGCCGCCGCCGATCGCGTGGCCCGAGAGCGCGGCGACCGTCGCGTACGGGGCCTCGTCGAGCGCCCGGATCGCCGCCGTGAACGGGTGGGCGACGAGCTTCTCGGCCTCCTCGGCGAACACGTCGTCGGGGATCTCGCCGATGTCGTAGCCCGACGAGAACATCCCCTGCGTCCCGGTGATGATCGCGCAGCGGGCGTCGATCGCCGGCAGCAGCTCGGCCAGGCGGTCGAGGATCGCGCGGTCGAGCGCGTTGCGCTTCTCCGGGTTGGAGATCGTCAGCCGGACGACGGCGTCGGCCGGCTCGTCGACGAGGACCTCGCCCACTACTCGAGCACGACGAGCGTGTCGCCCTCCGACACCGCCTGGCCCTCCTCGCAGCGGATCTCCTTGACGACGCCCCCGTCCTCGGCCTCGACGGGCATCTCCATCTTCATCGACTCGAGGATCACGACCGTGTCGCCTTCGGAGACCTCGTCTCCGACGGCCACCTCGATCTTCCACACGGTGCCCGTGATGTGGGCTTCGACGTCGGGCAACAGGACCTCCTGGAGCGATGGAACGGCGCGGTGCTGGCACGATACCCGCCGTCCATGTCTGCACGGCCGCCCGTCGTCCTCATCGCCGCCCGCGACGAGGCCCCGCGCCTCCCGGCGACGCTCTGCGCGCTGCGCGCCGCGCTGCCCGGCGCCCGGATCGTCGTCGCCGACGACGGCTCGCGCGACGCGACCGCGACCGTCGCCCGCGACGCCGGCGCCGAGGTCGTGCGCAGCGAGCGGCCGCTCGGCAAGGGCGGGGCGGCGACGCTGGCGGCGCGGGCCGTCCTCGACGCGACGACCGCGCCCGACCCGCCGATCGTCCTGCTCTGCGACGCCGACCTCGGCCAGAGCGCCGGGCGCCTGACCGCGCTCGTCGACGCCGTCGAGCGCGGCGACGCCGACCTCGCCGTCGCCGTCTTCGCGCGCCGGGTCGGCGGCGGGTTCGGCCTCGCCGTGGGCGCCGCCCGCCGGGTCATCGCCCGCCTCTGCGGGCTCGAGCTCGAGGCGCCGCTGTCGGGCCAGCGGGCGATGCGCGGCGAGGTCCTCGCCTGCGTCGTCCCGTTCGCCGACGGGTTCGGGATGGAGGTCGGGATGACCGTCGACGCCGCCCGCGCCGGGTTCCGCGTGCGGGAGCTGCCGCTCGACCTCGAGCACCGCGCGACGGGGCGCAGCCTGCGCGGCTTCCTCCACCGCGGCCGCCAGCTGCGCGACCTGCTCGCCGCGGCCTGGCGGCGCCGCTAGC